>JBEPYX010000030.1:0-10453 GCA_041641155.1 Thermoflexus sp. | reverse complement strand
TCAGGATCCATGCCGCGCCCTATATTATAATCCCATATATCTCCACGTCGCTTGATCCGTCCAGGCGGTTGGGTTGAACGCCATTCCTCGGGCCCGATCGGGAGGGAACGAGGGGACGCCGAGAGCCACCCCCTTCCCCATTGATGAATGGGCGACAATCGGGCGAGCCCCTCCGAGGCCGCCCGCTTGGGCTAAAATACAGGCGCCCCCGGGACCGGTGGCGCCCACGATCGTTGGGAGGTCCAATCCGATGGCGACCGCACCCTTGAGAAATCGCCCATCGTCCAGCGGCTCCCCTCCCTGGCCGTGGATCATCGGGGGAGGGATCATCGTTCTCTTCTTGCTCGGCGGGATCGGCGCATGGTGGGTCCGTGCCGCTGCCACGTCATGTGAGACCGCCACCGCCGCGCAGCCGCTGCAACTGCCCACCTTCCAGCTGGCCCCTGTGGATCCCGCCCAGAGCGTGCGGGCCACAGTCTGGCCCATAGCGGAGCCGGATGCGGCCCTGCGAGAGGCCCTGAACCGCCTGCCGCCGACCCTCAAGCCTGTGGGCCCTGCCTACGCTCTGCGCTTCTGCGGGGAAGTCCGCGGCCCGCTCCGCCTGACGGTATACATCCCGGACGGCATAGACCCGTGGACCATCGCTGATGTGTGGGGTTGGACCGGAACGGGCTGGGCCTGGATCGGGGGGGAGCTGGAGGAAGCCCACGGCCTCCTGACCGGGGAGGCGATCGCCCCGCCGCGGTATGTGATCGTCACCGCCGCCCAGGTCCCGATCCCCGCCTTCGGGGCCATCCAGGAGATCGGGAGGACACCGGACGCCCAGGCCCTGGAGGTCGTGAGCGAGGTGAGTGTGGCCGGGATGACGCTGGGGCTCGGCGGCCGCTTGGTGGGGGACGTCAACGCGTTGCCGCCGCCGGATCCGGCCGGGCGGTTTACGACGTGGCTGCTGGTGCGGAATTACCTCCCCGGCGGCACCCCAAACGGGCCCGCCCTCGCCGCCCTGCTGGCCAGCCCCGCGGTCTACCAAGCCCACATCCAGGAGATCCTCCACATCGTTCAGGCCCGCAACTACAACGGCGTCCTGGTGGATTACCGGGGCCTCGCCCCCGAGCAGCAGCCCGCCTTCATGGATTTCCTCAGCCAGCTCGGGCGCGCCCTGCATG
This sequence comes from Thermoflexus sp., assembly GCA_041641155.1. GTDB lineage: Bacteria > Chloroflexota > Anaerolineae > Thermoflexales > Thermoflexaceae > Thermoflexus. Next base: position 9,287 of record JBEPYX010000030.1, on the reverse strand, counting down.
AGCAAGGGAAGGTCCTGGCCGTCGCCGCCCCCCTGCCGCTTCCCGGGGAGGACGGCCGCTTCCTGACCGGCGGTTACGATTGGCGCCGGCTGGGCCGCCTCGCCGACGTCCTCTATGTGGAAGCTCCTGACGATCCGACTGCCTTCGCCCCGGGCGGGCTGGTGGAGCAGAGCCTGCGCTGGCTGATCGGTCAGGTCAACCGGTATCAACTGCAGCTGGTGGGGCCGGGCCTCGCGGTGGACCTGGGCCCGGCGGGCCCACGGCCGGTTTCCTTCGAGGAAGCGCTCTCCCCCCTGGGCCGCCTGGACCCCTCGGCCCCGCTGACCCTCACGGCTGGCGTGACCCTCACGCTGGAGCCTGGAGCCACCGCGCAAGACCTTCAGTTCCTGACGGAGGCAGGGGTCTACCGCTACCAATATGCGGATGCGGAGGGCCAACCGCACATCGTCTGGATGCCGACGTCCGGCCTGCTGGATCGTCAACTTTCTCTAATTCGCACTTACCGGCTGCGGGGGTTGACCGTGCGGGGCCTGCTTGACGGAGGCGTCGCGCCGGGCACAGTGGACGCCCTCCAGGCCTACCGCCAGAACGGCCAGGGGCCGGGCCTCTCGACGATGGAGTGGGTCTGGCGGATCACGGGCCCGGAGGGCCAGGTCGTGGCGGAGATCGCCCGCCCCCTAACGGAGGGACGCGCGGAATGGGCACCGCCCCTCGGGACGAACGGTCCCTTCCGCATCGCCCTCATTCTACGAATGGGCTCCCATGAAAAGGGTCAGGGGGAGACCGCTGCAGCGGTTGCGACGGGAACGCCTTCCCCGACCCCCTCCCCCACCCGTCGATCGGGGCCGACCCCGACGTTGGGACCGACCCCGACGCCCGGGCCCAGCCCAACGCCCCGCCCCACGAACACGCCGCGCCCCCGCCCCATTGGCGGCGGCTTCGAGCTGGGCGGCCACGTGGACAGCTTCTCCCGACCGGACCTGATGCGCTACGCCGGCATGACGTGGGTCAAGCGACAGGTTCGTTGGTCCCCCGGCCAGGATCCCTCCAGCGTCGCTGGTTTGATCCAGCAGGCCCACGCTTACGGCTTCAAGATCCTGCTGGGCATCGTGGGCTTCCCAGAGCAGATGGGGGCCCCCAACCCTGGCTATTTCGATGCCTTCGCTCAGTTCCTCGGCGGGGTAGCGGCGCTGGGAGCGGACGGCATCGAGGTCTGGAACGAGCAGAACATCGACCGGGAGTGGCCCACGGGCTACATCGACCCCGCCAGCTACACCGATATGCTGCGGCGGGCGTATAACGCCATCAAGAGCCGCAACCCGGGGACGATGGTGATCAGCGGGGCGCCGGCCCCGACCGGCGCGGAGGGTGCCTTCGGCTCCCACCGGGTGTGGAACGACGATCGCTACATCGGGGGGATGGCCGCCGCCGGCGCGGCCCACTACGCCGACTGCATCGGCATCCACTACAACGAAGGCATCGTCCCGCCCGACTGGACCAGCGGCGATCCGCGGGATAACTACTACACGCGCTACTTCTGGGGGATGGTGAATACATATTGGAATGCCTTCGGCGGTGCTCGCAAACTCTGCTTCACCGAGCTGGGCTACCTCACGGACGACGGGTATCCGCCGCTGGAGGCAGTGGCCCCCTCCTTTGCGTGGGCCAAGGACGTGACCGTCCAGCAGCAGGCGGAATGGCTGGCCCGGGCGGCCCAGCTCTCGGCCCAGAGCGGGAAGGTGCGGCTGATGATCATCTGGAACGTGGATTTCAAGAACTATGGGGCAGACCCGATGGCTGGCTACGCCATCATCCGTCCGGATGGCTCCTGCCCCGCGTGCGAGACCCTGCATCAGGTGATGGGTGGGCGCTGAAGCTCACCCATCCACCGGGGCGGAGTCTGAATCGCGCCACCGCCTCCCGCGAGCCCGGATCGTTATCTCCCGAACGGAGGGACGCTTCCCGTTGAACCGACCCGTTCGCCGATGGATCCTGGGGCTGGCCGTCCTGATGGTCACGCTGGAGATGGGCGTCCTGGGCTTTGCCCTGTGGCGCTCCTCCGCCCCCCGGCCGTTAGCCAGCCCCACGTTTTCCTCTCCCCCTGTGGCGTCTCCGACGCCCTCGCCGGCCTTCAGGCCCCCCACCGGGCCCTTCTGGATGGGGGTCCAGGTCCACGGATACGTGGGGGACCCCCGGGACACCCTGCGGGTGGTCCGGCAGGTCGGCTTCCCATGGGTCAAACAGCAAGTCCTCTGGTCGATGCACGAGCCGGCGCCGGGGCAATACGATTGGGGCATCCTGGAGGGGTTCCTGATCGTCTCGGAGCTTCAGGGGCTGAAGGTCGTGCTGAGCGTGGTCACCGCGCCGGAGTGGAGCCGGCGGGAAGGGGGGATCCATGGGCCGCCGGATCGTCCGGAGGATCTTGCCCGCTTCCTACGGGTTCTCATCCGGCGGCACCGGGGGCGGATCCACGCCATCGAGGTGTGGAACGAGCAGAACCTACGTCGGGAGTGGCAGACGGCGCAGGGCCTTCGCCCCGAGGACTATGTGGCCTTGCTCCGCGCCGCCTACGCGGCGATCAAAGCGGAGGACCCCGGGATCCTCGTCATCAGCGGAGCGCTCTCGCCCACCGGGATTGATGATGGGGTGAACGCGGTGGACGATTTCCACTACCTGAAGGGTCTCGTGCAGGCCGGCGTCCTCAACTACGCCGATTGTATCGGAGTTCACCACAACGGATACAACATCGGCCCGGATGTCCTGGCCGAGGAGGCCCCCCGCTTGCCGGAAGCCCGGACCGCCCGCTTCCGCGGCCCTTTCGACCATCCCCACCATAGCTGGAGCTTCAAGTCCACCCTGTGGGGCTATCAACAGATCATCGGCGGCGCGAAGCCGCTGTGCGTGACCGAGTTCGGATGGGCCTCGGCGGAGGAATATGGGGTGACGCCGCCAGGGTTTGAGTTCGCCCTGGACAACTCCTTGGAGGAACAAGCCCGCTGGATCGTGGAGGCCTTCGAGCGGATGCGCTCCTGGGGCTTCATCTGGATGGCGATCCTGTGGAACCTGGACTTCGGGCCGAAAGGGTTCGGGCCGGAGCGGGACGACAACGTCCTCTACAGCATCCTGGACACGCGGGGGGTCCCCCGCCCCGCCTTCAGCGCCCTGCAGGCGTATCTGGCCCAAGTTCAAGGCGGGCCATGAGGCGCCCAGCGCCGGACGGCGGGGGCCTCGCACGTTAGGGAGGGGGAGAGGCCAATATCTCGCTCAGGATCACCAGTCAGAAGCGCCCTGCGGGATCGGGCAAGGCCGATCCTACCGCCGCCACGCCCGCGCGGCCCACAATGGAGGCCACGCGATCTCCCCACCGCGCAGTTGCCGAAGAGCCCGCGCGATCGCTGGGACCTCCTCGCTCCCCCGAAGAGAGGACCACTAGGTGTTGAGGGTCCAAAGGGTAACCCGTATCCCCTGCCTCCGCACCCCCTCCAGGACCTTAAGGTCCACCCCGTGGATGAAGCCGGGCGCGCCAGGAGGCCGAAACCAGCGCGTTGGATCAGGCTGCCCCAGGGCCAACGGGGCACCGTCCGCTGCCAACCGTCCAGCTCCTCCTCCACCTCGGAGGGCGGCCCCTGGCAGACCTCCTCATCCACCGCGCATGGGGATCGGTGGGACAGCCCGCGAGGATTCCTGGTTCGACCCGCTCGCCCGAAAGGCCACGAAGCCCGCATGGGGGAAGCCAGAACTCATCCGCCCGGACCCCGAGGCCGTTCCGCGCTAATATATTATTTATTGAGCACCACTTGGGTCCACCGCTGCCCTGTGGGGCTGGACGGCGGGATGTTCACCTCCGTGCGTGTTGACGGATTTTTCCCGCCGAGCGCGAACGGATCGGAGGGATGCGATGCCTTCGGTGGAAGCCCTGTTGGCCCATCTGAAAGATGAAGCCACGCCGCTCTCGATCGCCCGGCTCTACTGGCTTTCGGACCTTAGCGACGAGGAGCTGGAGCAGGTGGCGCGGGTCTGGCTCACCCTCTCGGCCGCGCGGCGCCGGGCGATCATCAGCCATCTGGTGGACATCAGCGAGGAGAACACGGAGGTGGATTTCGGCCGCGTCTTCCGGATGGCCCTGAGCGATCCTGATCCGGAAGTGCGGGCGATGGCCATTGATGGGTTGTGGTATGAGGATCGGGACCTTCAGCTCATGCGCCGCTTCTTCGAGCTATTTGAGAAGGATCCCGACACGGAGGTGCGCGCCCGCGCGGCCCTCGGCCTGAGTCGCTATCTCTACAACGCTTGTATCATGGAACAGATCCCCCTCTCCGCCGTCCGCCCCCTCATTGATGCCCTCCGCCGGGCGTTCTACAACGCGGAGGAGCCCCTGGAGGTGCGGCGGCGCGCCCTGGAGGCCCTGGGGAACACCCTGGAGCCGGACCTCCCCCTGATGATCGAACGGGCCTACGCCGACCCTGATGAGCGGATGCGAGTCAGCGCCCTCTTCGCCATGGGGCGGACCGGCGAGGAGCGCTGGGCGCCTTACGTCATGGAGGCGCTGCGCAGCCCCAGCCCAGCGATGCGCTATGAGGCTGTGGTCGCCGCCGGCGAGATCGGGATCCGCGAGGCGGTCCCCATCCTGGGACGCCTGATCGAGGAGGGGGACGCGGAGATCCAGGAGGCCGCGATCTGGGCCCTGGGGGAGATCGGCGGGCCGCGGGCGCGGGCGATCTTAGAGCGGATCGCCGCCGAGGAGGACGAGGACCTCGCGGCGCTGGCTGAGGAAGCCCTGGAAGAGCTGAGCCTGCTAGAGGGGGCGGAGACCTTCCTGCCCTTGATGGAGATGGATCCGGAGGCAGCCGAGGAGGAGGCCGAGGACTGGCTCGCGTGGTGGGAGCAACAGGAACAGGAAGAGGAATGGGACGAGGGAGAGGAAGAGGAAGAGGAAGAGCATGAGGACGATGAGGATCGATGGCGGCGCCGCCGACGCTGAGCCAGGAGCGCTTCGGTGATCCTCCGCCTTGTCCCTGAAATCCTCTTCCACGACCTCACGCCGGTCCTCCTGGCGATCGCGGCCGGCTGGCTCGCCGGGCGGTGGCTGGAGATCCCCGCGCATCCGCTGGCCCGGGTTTCTTTCTACATCCTGAACCCCGCGCTGATCTACATCTCCCTTGCCCGCTCGGACATCGGGGGGGAAGAGTTGATGCGCTTCCTGGGGTTCGCTGCTTCAGTCCCCCTGCTGGCCGGCGGGCTGGCCTTCCTCCTCAGCCGGGTCCTCGGGCTCTCGCGGCCGGAGCAGACCGCCTTAATGCTCACGGCTATGTTCGTCAACGCGGGGAGCTACGGGCTGGGGGTGGTGCAGCGGGCCTTCGGCGAGGAGGCCCTGGCGCGGGCAGTGCTCTTCTTTATGACGAACAATGTCCTGTTGAATACGCTGGGCGTGTGGATGGCCGCCCACAGCGGCAACCGGATCGGGCGCAAGCCGTGGCTGGTCCTGCCGAGCTTCTACGCCGCCATGGCGGCGGCCGCGGTGCGCCTCAGCGGCTGGCACCCCCCCGAGCCCATCGAGGCCGGTGTCGCCCTCTTGAGCCGGGGCGCCATCCCAGTCCTCCTGATGGTGCTGGGTCTGGAGCTGGCCCACATCCGGCTGGAGGGTCGGCGCTCCCTCATGCTCCTGGGGACAGCGATGCGGCTGATCGCCCTCCCTCTGGCGGCGGTCCCGCTGGCCCGCCTCTGGGGGCTGGAGGGGCCGGCCCGCCAGGCCGGGCTGCTGGAGACGGCGATGCCCGCCGCGATCTTGAATGTGGTGATGGCGGTGGAGTTCGGTACCTACTCGCGGGCCATCGCGGGGATCATCTTCCTCTCCACCCTGCTCAGCCCGCTCACCCTCAGCCTCTGGATCGCATGGCTGCAGGGGTGAACCCTCACCGAACCCGTGCGCCCAGCGGGCGATCGGAGGAGAAGCCGGAGATGCGTTCCACGCCCTCGCCCGATCGAGGCGCCGATCAGGGCCTGCCGCGCGGGAGAGCCCTCGCCCCCGGGCGAACGGTGGCAGGGCTCTCGCTGCTCCTCGCCCTGCTGGCCGCGCGCGCGCCGGGCCTGCCGGAGCCCCCTCCCCTCCGCGCGACGGTGGATTATACCTTCGGCCAGCGCATGCGCTTTGTCCTGGAGCTGGAGCGCCCCGCGTCCATCACTGAGGCCGTCCTGTATTACACCCTCCCGGGCATGGAGATCCCCCAACGCATCGTCCAGGTTCCGGAATCCCCCGCCCAGACCCGCTTTCTTTACGAACGAGACCTAGGCCGGGATCCACTGCCCCCGTTCGCCCCCCTCACGTTCTGGTGGGAGGTCCGAGACGATCAGGGGAACTGGCGATCCACCGAGCGGCAGACAATCCGCTATCTGGACAATCGGATCGCGTGGCGGACCCTGAGCAGCGGCCCCCTCCGGCTCTACTGGCACGCGGGGGATCCCGGGCTGGCCCAGTCGGTGCTGGAGCTGGCCCGCCAGAGCCTGGAGCGGATCGGCGGGCCGCTGGGGTATTCCGCGCCGGAGCCGATCGATCTCTTCTGGTATGCGGACCCCGAGCAGGCTCGGGCGGCGTTCCGCCTCGCCGGGGTCGAGATCGGGGGGGAAGTCCGCCCCCGCTGGCGGGCTGTGATCGTGACCGCCTCCCCGGATCCAGCGGGGCTGGAGGCCCTGCGCCGCCTGATCCCCCATGAGCTGACCCATCTGATCCTGGATGACTTGGCGGAGGGACGGCCGTTGCCAACCTGGCTGGATGAGGGCTGGGCGCTCCTGAATGAGGGCCCCCCCGATCCCGGCTGGGTGCACGCCCTCCAGGAGCCCCGGCGGGAAGGGATTTCCCTGGCGGGGTTGTGCGAGGAGTTCCCACAGGACCCTTCACAGGCCCGCTTAGCGTATGCCCTTTCCTGGGCGACGGTCCGCTTCATCCGGGATCAGGAGGGGCTCAGCGGGTTGCGACGGTTGCTGGAGGCCTACGCCGGGGGCATCTCGTGCGAGGGTGGCACCCGCCGGATCCTCGGGCGTTCCCTGGCCCAGCTGGAGCGCGAGGCGGAGGCTGCGCTGCGTCCGGAACCCGCGTGGCGATCCGTCCTGAAGGACCTGGGGCCGTGGCTCCTCTTGTTCCTGCTGCTCAGCCTGGGCCCCTTCTCCCTAGCGCTTGGGAACCGGACGGCAGGGGCTCTTGGCAGCCCCCATGCCACCGCCCGCCGGCTGCGGTGATCTAGGCGCCCCGCGTGGTCACCCCTCTCATCGGCCTGTGAGCTTCTTCTCCTGGCACCATCGCCAGAGCACGCGCCGGGTGCTGGCGAAGACCAGCGGAGTGGGCAGGTCATCGGGCGGGAAGAAGCCCGCCTCCAGCGCATCGTCCCCCGGCTGGAGGGCCCCGCCGACCGGGACGCCGCGATAGACGATGAAGACCGCGGGGCCCCGGGGATCCATAGAGACGGCGAAGACCCCCACCACCCCGCCGATGCGGACGATCAGCCCGGTCTCCTCGCGGCACTCCCGGATCGCAGCGGCCACCGGCCCTTCGTCGATCTCCACGAATCCGGCGGGGAGCGCCCATCCCCCCTTCCCCGGCTCGTAACGCCGGCGCACCAGGAGGACCTTGCCCTCGTGCTCCACCAGCACGCCCACAGCCACTTTCGGATCGTAGAAGACGATATACCCACAGGCCGGGCAGATCGGCCGTTCCCGGCCGAAGAGGAGACGCTGCTCCAAACGCGTCCCGCAACGGGGACAGAAGACGAAAGGCTCCAAACCCACCTCGCACTCTCGCGTGGAGAATCGCCTCGCCAGGGAGCCATCTTCGAGGGCCGGCCCGCCCAGAACCGGATCGTCGTGGCTTCTGGCATGCGGAAGGGAGATGGCGGCGACCGATCACCGATCGCGCGGGCGCCGCGGCCCCTCGCGTCGGGCGGATGGGCCGTCCCACCGCAACACGGGCCCCTCGACGCACAGCACCACGCCATCCCGCTCACAGGAGCCGCACAGCCCGATCCCGCATCGCATATAGGCCTCGTAGCTCAGCTGCGCCGGGATGCCGAAGGACGCGGCCAGCGCTTTGAGCCCCTCCAGCATCCCTTCTGGGCCACAGCCATACAGGGCATCGTAGGACCCAGACGCCAACAGGCGCTGGGCGACCTCGGTGGCGCGCCCTCGCACCCCCGCCGAACCATCCTCCGTCGCGACTACTACCTCCGCCCCAAGGGCCCGGAAGCGATCCACATACAGTACATCCTCCGCGCACCGGGCAGCCGTCAGGGCGGTGACCTGCACGCCCCTCGCGATCGCCAACCGGGCCAGGAAGGCCAGTGGGGCGACCCCGTATCCCCCGCCGACCAGAAGGATCCGCCGCCCTTCGACCTCAAAGCCCCGGCCGAGGGGGCCCCGAATCCACAGCCGGTCGCCCGGTTGCAGGGCGTGGAGGGCGTTGGAGAACGGGCCCACCCGGGCGACCGTCAAGGCCACAGGGTCCGCCTCCGCCAGGCTGAAGGGCTTCTCCTCGTGGCCGGGCAGCCAGGCCATCACGAACTGGCCCGGCTGGGCTTCCATCCGGGCGTCCAGCACCAGGGTGCGCACCCGTGGGCTCTCCTGATCCACCCGGACCACGCACAGGGCGTGAGGGCGCCCTCCCGCCCCCCCGATATCGGGGAGCCTGTAGCCCTGTCGTTCCCCGCTCATTCCCATTCGTCCCCTTTCCAACTTCAACACCGCAGCTCCGCCGATCGCGAATCCATCCGCGGAAGGGATATCGGGGCTGTGGGCCGCTGGCTATGAGGGCCGGAGGATCGCCGGCGCGGCGGCGACCTGCTCAGCCAGCGATCGGATCGCCGCCACCTGCTCGGCCATCTCAGGCCGTCCTTCCTCCCGCGTACGGGCCTCCATCTGCTGGAGCCACTGCAGGAACTCCGGCGTGAGCAGCCGTCGGTTCCGCTCCAGGATCTGCCGACGCTGCGCCTCCGACCGGACGTTGAGCAAAGCGTTCAGGAGCCGAAGCTCCGGCGGGAGCGTCCGCTGGAGGATCGCCATCGCGATCTGGCCCAGCAGCTGGAGGGCCTGGGCCAGCCGGGTGTCGCCGGCCTCCAAGGCGGCCTCGATGTTCATCTGGAGGACATCGAAGAAAATATCATCCAGCTCATTGATCCGCTGCACCAGCCGCTCCTGCAGCTCCCGCTCTGAGGGGGCGCTCAGCAGCTCGCGGATCAACCGCGCCCGGTCCTCATATACCCGGCGGATCTCCTGATCGACCGCCTCCCGGGCCTCCAGGATCT
>JBEPYX010000029.1:973-10533 GCA_041641155.1 Thermoflexus sp. | reverse complement strand
GCCACCCTCGACATCCCGGTCTTCCACGACGATCAGCATGGGACGGCGGTGATCTCCGCCGCGGCCCTGATGAACGCCCTGGAGCTGGTGGGCAAGCGCATCGACGAGATCCGGGTGGTGATCAACGGGGCGGGGGCCTCGGGCATCGCGTGTGCGGACCTCTGGGTGAAGTTGGGGGTGCCCAAGGAACACATCATCATGCTGGATACGAAGGGGGTGATCTATAAAGGCCGCAAGGAGGGGATGAACCCCTACAAAGAGCGCTTCGCCGCAGAGACCGAGGCCCGGACCCTAGCGGAGGCCATCCGGGGGGCGGATGTGTTCCTGGGCCTCTCCGCACCGAATGTCCTCACCCCGGAGATGGTGAAGGCCATGGCCGAGCGGCCGATCATCTTCGCCCTGGCCAACCCCGATCCTGAGATCCGCTACGAGCTGGCGAAGGAGCTCCGCCCCGACGCCATCGTGGCCACCGGCCGCAGCGACTATCCCAACCAGGTGAACAACGTCCTGGGCTTCCCCTTCATCTTCCGTGGGGCGCTGGACGTGCGGGCGCGGGCGATCAACGATGAGATGAAGCTGGCCGCGGCGCAGGCCCTGGCCGCCCTGGCCCGGGCGGATGTGCCCGATAGCGTGCTGAAGGCCTACGGGCTTGAGAGCCTGCGCTTCGGGCCCGATTACATCCTCCCCAAGCCGCTGGACCCGCGGGTGATGCTCTGGGTGGCCCCGGCGGTGGCCCGCGCGGCGATGGAGACGGGGGTGGCCCGGATCGCCATTGATCTGGAGGAGTATCAAGAGCGGCTCGCCGCCCGGCTGGGCAAGGGGACCCAGGTGATGCGGTTCATCATCAACAAGGCCAAGGCTGCCCCCAAGCGGATCGCCTTCGGGGAGGGGGAGGAGCCCAAGATCCTGCGGGCGGCTGCCCTGGTCCAAGAGGAAGGGATCGGCCGGCCCATCCTCATCGGCCGCCCCGAGGTCATCCGACGGCGAATCGAGGAGCTGGGCCTGCGCTGTGCCCCGGAGATCGTCTACCCGCCTGCGTTCCCGCGACTGGAGGAATACGCCCAGCGCCTCTTCGAGAAGCGCCAGCGCAAGGGCGTCACCCTCCCCTTGGCCCGGACGTTGCTGCTGGAGCCCAACTACTTCGGGCCGATGATGGTCGAGATGGGAGACGCCGATGCCTTCATCTCCGGCCTCACCTATGATTACCCCGCTGTCATCCGCCCTGCCTTGCAAGTCGTGGGGGTCCGCGAAGGGGTGCGCAAAGTCGCCGGGCTTTACATTATGATCATCAAAGAAAAGGTCTATTTCTTCACCGACGCCACGGTGAACATCGAGCCCACGGCGGAGGACCTGGCGGAGATCGCCATCATGGCGGCCGATTTCGCCCGGCGGTTCGACATCGAGCCGCGGGTGGCGATGCTTTCGTTCTCGAACTTCGGCAGCACCCGCCATCCCCTCTCGGAGAAGGTGCGCCAGGCGGTGGAGATCGTGCAGCGACGGCGGCCGGACATCCAGGTGGACGGGGAGATGCAGGCGGACACCGCTGTGGTCCCCGAGATCATTGAGGAGCGCTACCCCTTCAGCCGGGTGAAGGACGCCAATGTGCTGGTCTTCCCCGATCTGGAGGCGGCCAACGTCTCCTACAAGCTGCTGCAGCGCCTGGGCAACGCCCAAGCCATCGGCCCCATCCTCCTCGGCATGGGCAAGCCGGTCCACGTCCTGCAGACCGGCGACGAGGTAAAGGACATCGTCTTCATCGCCGCCATCGCTGCCCTCGACGCCCAGGAACGCACCCTGGCCCGCGCCCCTGCCACCATCGGATGAGATGGCGCGGGCTGGTGGATTTGACATCGAGGCTGGCTCTGGTAGAATTAAAAAGAGATCGCCGGGGTGGCGGAACTGGCAGACGCGCCACGTTCAGGGCGTGGTGGGCACGCGCCCGTGCGGGTTCAAATCCCGCCCCCGGCATGCGGGATCCGGGTTGGGTGTGGGGCAGCAGGGTGATCTGCCCCACACTTTTTTATGTTTATGGAGGCGGGATGCGCCGCTGGTGGGATCGAGGATGGCGCTGGGCGATCCGCCTGGCCGTGCTGGTGCTGCTGCTCGCACTGGCCCATATGGCCTGGGGGAACCTGGAGCGCTACCGGCAACGGGCGGAACGGGCCGCACGCCTGCAAGAGGCGATCGCCGCGGAACAGATGCGGGCGACCCGCCTCGCCGAGCAGGCCCGCTACGTCCGGAGTGAGGAGTTCGTGGCCCGCTGGGCCCGCATGGAGGCCGGTATGGTCCGCCCCCAAGAGACCCCCTACCGCGTGGCGCGCCTTCCCACTCCCGCCACCCCCCCACCCCCATCCACACCGACCCCTCCGCCCTGGCAGGCTTGGTGGGCGCTGCTCCAGGGTCGCTGACCTGCCCGCCCGATCGAAAGGCCCGATGGTGAGCGGATCCAGAAGGTCGGAACCCCCTTCGGCGGCCTCTGCTTCCCACCCTGCTTCCCAGAAGGAGGGCGCTCCCCCCTCGGCGCCAGCGGGTGGAAGGAAAAGATTTCAGCAAAGCCGCTACAATTGGATTGGGTAAGGAAAGGCATGGGGTGGATCCCCCGCCTCTCCCTAGCGGGAGCGTGTGGGGATCAGAGGGGTGTCCCCCGCATCGCCGGCCACGCGATCCCTCAAGATCCTTTGGTTCTAGGAGGTCCGATGGCGAAGGGAGGCGAGAAAGCGAAAGACGTCATCCAGGTCGAGGGGACAGTAGTGGAGACGCTGCCAAACACGATGTTCAAGGTCCGCCTGGACAACGGCCATGAGGTGCTGGCCCATCTCTCCGGCCGGATGCGCATGTATTACATCCGCGTGCTCCTCGGGGATCGGGTCCTGGTGGAGCTTTCGCCCTATGACCTCAGCCGGGGGCGCATCGTCCGCCGGCTCTCCCGGTGACGGACGATCGAGGCCCGCTTCGGGGGCGCCGGCCGCTGCGGGCCGCCTGCGCCCTGTGGGTCGTTGGGCCCTCTCCGTCCCGCGCCGCAAAGCGCGGCTATAATAGTTAAAAACTTGCCGCAACGGTCGGGGCGCTCCCTCCGTTGCCCCAAACCAGGAAGGAGGTCGACCGCCATCGAGATCGGGCAACATCTGCGCTGGCCGCGGTTTCCCATCGCCATCCCCCAGCTCCACGGAGGGAGATCATGGACACCATTAAAGTGGCTGCCAAATCGCGGACCACGGCCGTGGCCGGAGCCATCGCGGGTGTCATCCGGGAGCGCGGGCGGGCGGAGGTGCAGGCCATCGGCGCCGGCGCCGTCAACCAAGCGGTGAAGGCCATCTGCATCGCCCGCACGTATCTCGCCCAGGATGGCATCGAGATCGTCTGCGTCCCCGAGTTCACCGACGTCAAGATCAACGACCAGGAGCGAACGGCCATCCGGTTCGTGATCGAAAAGCGATGACATCCCGCCTCGACCTTCACGTCCACACCACCGCCTCCGATGGCTTGTGGCCTCCTGCCCGGGTGGTGCAGGAAGCCCGGGCCCGCGGCCTGCGCGCCCTGGCCATCACCGACCACGAAACCACCCGCGGCGCCATCGAGGCGATGGCCCTCACCCGCGGCACTCCCCTGGAGGTGATCCCCGGCGTCGAGATCAGCGTCGGCGGCCCGGAGGAGGAAATGGACCTCCTGGGCTACTTTGTGGACCCCACCCACCCGGACCTCCTCCGCCTTCTGGAGGGGATGCAGGCGGAGCGGATGGAGCGGATCCAGGCGATGGCCGAGCGCCTCGCCCGGCTGGGGATGCCGGTCCCTTGGGAGCGGGTGCTGGAGCTGGCCCAAGGGGATGTGCTGGGGCGCCCCCACCTCGCCCGGGCGATGGTGGAGCAAGGATACGCCGCCGATGAAGCCGAGGCGTTCCGGCGGTGGCTGGGGCGGGGCGGCCCGGCCTATGTGCCCCGGCGGCCGGTGGATCCCCGGGCAGTGCTGGAAGTGATCCGGGCGGCCGGGGGCGTAGCCGCCCTCGCCCATCCGGGCCGCTCGGGCCTCCCCCGGGATCTGGAGGGTCTACGACGGGCCGGGCTGGCCGGCCTGGAGGTCTTCCACCCCGATCACTCCCCCGACGACATCGCCCGGCTGATGGCTATCGCCCGGATTTACGATCTGGTGCCCACCGGGGGCAGTGACTTCCACGGCCCCGGGCCTGACGGCCGCATCCTCCTGGGCGCGATGCCGGTGCCGGACCACACAGTGGACCGGCTCCGGGAGCGTTGCCCCCGCCCGTAGAAAGCCCGTGGCTGATCCACCTCCCGCAAGGTTAGCGCCCGTCCCAACGCCCCGAGCCTGGGCTCAGGGGTACCCTCCTCGAAAGGAAAGCGGCTGCGCGTCCCCCTCCGCGGGCAACGTCCGGGGTTATAAAATAGGGGAAACTGACAGAGGTGGAAGACCGATGCCGCCTGCCCCTTCAGAGCGCATGCAACGCCTGAAGCCCTACCCCTTCGCCGCCCTGGAGCGGCGGATCGCGGAGCTCCAGGCGCAGGGACGCGACATCATCCGTCTGGACATCGGCAGCCCCGACATGGCCCCACCTCCTTTCATCCTGGAGGCCTTGGAAAGAAGCGCCCGCGATCCCCGCGCCCACGGCTACGCGGGCTACCGGGGCATCCCCGCCCTGCGCCAGGCCGTGGCCCGCTTCTACGCCCGCCGCTTCGGGGTCGAGCTGGACCCTGAGCGTGAGATCCTGATCCTCATCGGCTCGAAAGAGGGAATCTTCAACCTCAGCCTAGCCTACCTGGGCCCAGGGGACATCTCCCTGGTCCCCTCGCCCGGCTACCCTACCTACACCGATGGCGCCCTGGCCGCGGGGGCGGACGTGTTCGAGATGCCGCTGCGGCGGGAGCGGGGCTGGTTTCCGGACTTCTCGGAGATCCCCCCGGAGGTCCTGGGCCGGGCCAAGATCCTCTGGCTGAACTACCCCAACAATCCCACCGCAGCCTGTCCGACGCCGGAGTTCCTCGCCGAAGCGGTGGCCTTCGCCCGCCGGCATCGCCTGCTGCTCGCCTATGACAACCCCTACGCCGACGTGGCTTTCGACGGCTACCGCGCCCCCAGCATCCTCAGCGTCCCCGGCGCCAAGGAGGTGGCCGTGGAATTCTACTCCCTGTCGAAGTCCCACAACATGGCCGGCTGGCGCGTGGGGATGCTGGTGGGCAACGCGGAGGTGGTGGGCACGGTTGCCCGGCTGAAAAGCAACATCGACTCCGGCCACTTCCGACCGATCCAGGAGGCAGCCGCGGTCGCCCTCACCCATGACGACGAGTGGATGGCCGAGCGCAACGCCGAATACGCCCGGCGGCGGGACGTGGTGGTGGACGGCTTGAACGCGGCCGGCTTGACGGCCGAGCGGCCCCGTGCCACGATTTATGTATGGGCGCGCTTGCCCGAGGGCTGGGGCAGCGCAGACTATGCCGCCCGCCTCCTGGAAGCCACGGGGGTCTCCGTGGCCCCGGGGGCCATGTTCGGGGCGGCCGGCGAGGGCTACATCCGCATCTCCCTGGTCCAGCCGGTCCCCCGCCTGGAGGAGGCGGTGCGCCGCATCCAAGCGTTCCACGCCTCGTTGGGGTGAGCCTTCGATGAGCGATACAAGCTACGTGCCTTATCTCATCGCCGCCGCGCTGCTGGAAGCCCTGGTCTTCGGCTGGGCCGTCTGGGTGGCCTACCGCGACGCCCGTCGGGCCCGGTAGGCCGCCCCGGCCATGCCTTGGAGCATTCGAGAGGAGGTGTGCGATCGGCCGCGGAACCCAGGAAACGCTGGCCCCGGCGGATCGGGCGGTGCTGGTCGGCACCGAGATCTATGGAAAGCCGGGGTTGTTGCCTGTGGAGGACTCGCTGGACGAGCTGGCGCAGCTGGCCCGCACCGCCGGTGTGGAAGTGGTCGGCCGGGCGGTCCAGCGGCTCCGCCGCATCCACCCGGCCACCTACATCGGGCCCGGGAAAGTCAAGGAGATCCAAGCCCTGGTCCGGGCCATGAACGCCAATATGGTCATCTTCGACGACGAGCTCTCCCCCTCCCAGCAGCGCAATCTGGAGAACGCCTTCGGCGACGCGGTGCGGGTGCTGGACCGCACAGCCCTGATCCTGGACATCTTCGCCCAGCACGCCCACACCCGGGAGGGGGCGCTCCAGGTGGAGCTGGCTCAGTATGAGTATCGTCTCCCCCGCCTGACCCGCCGCTGGCAGAACCTGGCCCAGCAGGCAGGCGGCTCCTTCGGCCGTGGGGGCATCAGCGGCGTGGGCCTGCGGGGCCCCGGCGAGAAGCAGCTGGAAATCGACCGCCGGCGTATTAAAGAGCGCATCACTCACCTGAAGAAAGCGCTGGAGGAGGTCCGCGCTCACCGCCAGCGCTATCGCGAGCGGCGGCGCCGGGCTCAGGTGCCGGTGGTGGCCCTCGTGGGCTACACCAACGCGGGCAAATCCACCCTGCTCAACGCGGTCTCCGGCGCGGACGTCCTGGTGGCCGATCAGCTGTTCGCCACCCTCGATCCCACCACCCGCCGGGTGAAGCTCCCTGAGGGTGGGGTGGCCCTCTTCACCGACACGGTGGGGTTCATCCAGAAGCTTCCCCACCAGCTGGTGGCGGCCTTCCGCGCCACCCTGGAGGAGATCAACGAGGCGGACCTGATCCTCCACGTCCTGGACATCACCCATCCCAATGCGCTCCAACAGGCCCGGGTGGTGATCCAGACCCTGCGGGAGATCGGGGTGCGGGACATCCCGATGATCACCGCCCTCAACAAGATCGACCGGCTGCCGGATCCTCAGGCGGCGCGGACGTTGGCGGCGGAGCATCCCGACTTCGTCGCCATCTCGGCAGCCTATGGCATCGGGCTGGAGGATCTGCTGCAGAAGGTGGAGGCGATCCTCTACCGGAGCCTCACGCCAGTGCGGGTGCGGCTACCCCTGAGCCGTGGGGATCTCATCGCCTTGTTCTACGAGCAGGGCGTGGTGGAATGGGAGGCGCACACCGATAGCGAGGTGACGCTGTCCGGCCGCCTTCCCGGCCGCCTGCTTGCCGCCTTCCGCCCCTACCTGGAGGCGGTAGAGGCCGAGGCGGCGCCCCGATATTCGGTTGTCCCATAGGGGCCGGTCGGATCAGCTCCCATCCCGATGAGGGGCCCCTTGGATGTCGGCGCTGAACCGGTGGATCGACCGCACGGCGGAGTTCCTGGCCCACCACAAGGGTCTCCCCATCCTGGCGGGGGTGGGCTTCATCCTTTTGGATTTCCTCCTGGTCCTCCTCCACTGGCTCGCCCCGGGCCTCCCGGCCCTCGGACCCTTGGCCACGCTCCATTGTTTCCTTTACTTGGGCCTGATCGTAGCGCTCCTCGGCGGGCTCATCGCTGAGGTCCTTTAACGGGCAGGCTCGATGGCGGGCGGCGCTTCTCCCGACCGACCTTTGGTGGCCATCGTCGGGCCGACGGCGGTGGGCAAGAGCGAAGTCGCTCTCGCCCTGGCCGAGCGCCTCCATGGGGAGATCGTCTCCGCCGATTCCCGCCAAATCTATCGGGGGATGGACATCGGCACCGCGAAGCCGACGCCTGAGGAGCGGGCCCGCGTCCCCCACCACCTGATTGACGTCACGGACCCCGACCGTCCACTGACCCTGGCCGAATACCAGCGCATGGCCTACGCGGCCATCGAGGACATCCACCGCCGGGGGCGGCTGCCGTTCCTCGTGGGCGGGACCGGCCTCTATGTGTGGGCGGTGGTCGAGGGATGGGAGATCCCTCCAGCCCCGCCGGACCCGGAGCTTCGCCGCGCCCTCGAGGAGCGGGCGCGTCGGGAAGGGCCCCAGGCCCTGTATGAGGAGCTGCGGCGGCTGGACCCGGAGGCGGCCTCGTTCATCGACCCCCGCAACGTCCGTCGGGTAATCCGCGCCCTGGAGGTTTGCTACCGAACCGGGAAGCCCTTCTCCGCCCAGCGGCGCAAGAACCCTCCACCCTACCGGACGATCCTCATCGGCCTGACCCGTCCTCGGGTGGAGCTTTACCGGCGGATCGACGAGCGGGTGGACCGCATGATCGCGCAGGGGTTGGTGGAGGAGGTGCGGCGGCTGGCGGAGCGTTACCCCTGGGATCTCCCGGCGATGACCGGGCTGGGTTACCGGCAGATTGGCGCCTACCTGCGGGGCGAGATCCCCCTGGAGGAGGCGATCCGGCGGATCCGCTCCGCCACCCGCGCCTTTGTGCACCATCAACACAACTGGTTCCGCCTGGACGATCCGCGCATCCGCTGGTTCGACCTGAGCCAGACGGACGTGGAGGCCATCGAGGCTTGGCTCCGGGACCAACTCTCGCCCTCAGCCGGTCTCCATCCCGACCACCCGGATGAACACCTCCTCTAACGAGATGCGCTGAGGGATCATCGCCTCCAGGTCCAGCCCCTGGCCCACGAGCCAGCGGGCGAGGTCGGCAGGGCGACGATGGGGGGCCAAGCGGAGGGTGAGGCGGTTGTCGGCAACGGTGAGCACCTCCCCCCAATCCCGGAGCGCAACAACCAGGTCAGCCGGGACGTGGCCCAGCTGCACGACCAGCGTGGCGGTTGCCCCGGCTCGCAGATCCACGGTCTCCACCACCACGCCCCCCTTGATGAAGGCGACGCGGTCGCAGATCCGCTCCACCTCGCTGAGCAGATGGGAGCTCAGGAAGATGGTGACCCCGCGCGCCTTCTGCGCCAGCAGGAAATCCCGCACCAGGATCCGCCCGGCGGGGTCCAGGCCGGAGGTCGGCTCGTCCAAAAGAACCAAGCGGGGCTCGTGGACGAACGCCTGGGCCAGCCCAAGGCGTTGCCGCATGCCTTTGGAGAACGAGCGGAAGGGGCGCCGCGCGTCCGCCGCCAGACCGACGCACTCCAGCAGCTCCGCGATGCGCCGCCGCAGGCGCGGCGGTTCCACGCCCGCGAGGCGGCCGTGGAACCAGAGGATCTCCTCCGCGGTCAACCAGTCAGGGAAGGCAAACCCCTCCGGCAGGAAGCCGATCTCCTGACGGGCGCGGCGGTCCCCAAGGGGACGTCCCAGCATCCGCCCCGTCCCGGCCGTGGGATGGATGAGGCCCAGGAGCATCTTGATCGCGGTGGTCTTGCCGGCCCCGTTGGGGCCCAGGAAGCCGAAGATCTCCCCCTCGGCCACCCGCAGCGTGAGATTCGCCACCGCGACGCGGCGGCCGAACACCTTCCGCAGGCCTTCGGTCTCGATGGCCCAGGCGTTGCCCATCGGATAGGTCGTTCCCCTTGCTTCGGCGGGCATCCCCGGGCCGTTGCAATGCCTCCGGAGGCACGCGCACCGCCCGGCTATCGAACGGCCCGCGCCCACTCCTGCAGGCGGGCGGCCTCGGCGCCTATCCCGCCGATCAGATACAGGAATTCCTCATCGTGCCAGAGCAGGAAACGGACCGGCAGAGACTCCCCAGCCGCCGTGGGCGCCGCCTGGGGGAAGGTGAAGAGGATGGCCTCCTCCTCGGCCGTGGGGATTGTCTCCACCTCGACGGTCATCCCGGGAGCCATGGGGATAACTCTCCCAAATATGT
>JBEPYX010000029.1:0-963 GCA_041641155.1 Thermoflexus sp. | reverse complement strand
AGGCATCCCGATCAGCCGCAGGACGGCCTCGGCCAGCGGCTGGACGTCCCCCTCAGGCTGCATCACGTAAGCCGGTAAGGGCGCTTGCACCCACCCGTAGGGGTTCCCCTCCACCTCAAAGACGGCCGCGAAGGCCGGCCCCACTGTCATCGTGAGGACCGTCCCATGGAGCGCATCGGGGATCGCCACCTCATCGGCCCCTGCCGCATGGAGCGCCTCCCGCAGGTGGCCAACATCCACCGTCCAGCGGACGGAGGCGGCAGGGATCACCTGGAGGTCGGCGAAGGTCTCGACACCGGCAGGCCGGCGGACGGGGAAGCCTAGGAGCGCTTCCGCCTCGGAGAGGCTCTGGACCATCCGGGGCTCCACGGGGTCAAACACGAGATCGCCCCTGAGCGCACGGGAGAGGGCTTCGTGCGTGCTGGCCGGCATCGTGAAGGTGTAGGGGACGACCAGGAGGCGGCGGAATCGAAATCCCTGAAGGAACTCGTGGGCCATGGCCCGCAGGGAGGGAGAGCGCACGAAGGCGAGCGTGCCGATACCCAGTAGGATCCATCCGATCCACTTCATACGCCCACGCATGGCGCCCTCCCGGGAAAACGCGAGTTCATCCCCCTTCTCGCCAGGTCATTCCGGCCATTCGACGCGGCCGTCCTGAACGACCACGCAGGATCTCCGCCCGACGCACCGCCCGCTCCACATCCTCCCGATCCACCACCCACGACGCCTCCAGCACCACATCGTGATCCTTCAGATCGGCCCCGTCTTGGATGAGGGTCCGGACCGTCTGCGTGAGCATCCGCACCTGCTCCTCGGTGCGCCGTTGCGCCTCGGCCAGGGCGGCCACCGTCTCCCCCAGCGTCCGCAGCGTCCCCTCGATCGCCCGCAGCGTCTCGGGGGCGTGCAGCAGCTCCCGGGTCAGCAGCCGCTGGCGCAGCGCCTCCAGCCACTCAGGATGCCGGT
>JBEPYX010000028.1:0-10708 GCA_041641155.1 Thermoflexus sp. | reverse complement strand
GCCGGGGGCTGTTGTTCCGCCACCGCCCCGACTGGCTGGGCCGGCACGGCTTTCGCTTCCTGATCGTCCATAATCCCCCTCCGGATTGGGCTAAGTGGGGCTGGCCGTTCTCCTTGGAGCGATGCTTCGACCCGCCGTCTGTCCCCTCCCCTTGGAGCTATCCGATCTGCATTTTCCGCATCCCGGATCGAAGGGAGCCGGAGATCACCAATCTGTGGTTGCTGGATGGGTGGTCCGGTCCAGAGCGCTGGGGAATCTGGGTGGAGGGAACGGAGGCCTATGCCCTTTGGCTGGCCGAGGAGGCGGAAACGCCGGCGGCCCTGGAGCTGGTGGCCTTCCCGCTGTGTCAGCCCGGGAAGACCCAGCGGCTGGAGGTCTCCTGGAACGGCCATCGGCTCGGCGCGGAGGAGTTCGCCGGTTGTGCGGAGCGGACAGCCCGCTGGCGGATCCCAGACGGGTGGGTGCGGCGGGGGGTGAACGAGTTGCATTTCCGCTTCGCCTACGCGGCGGTGCCTGCGGGAGGGGAGACGCGCCGGCTATCGGCCGGGTTCCGGGGGATCTGGATCCGGGCCGATGCGCCGTAGGGTGCGCGGGGGCGCGCCCTGGGTTAAGATTGAGGGGAAGCGGATCCCAGCTCGCGAGTGGAGCGGCGATGCCCCGCCTGAGCGCATCCATGGAGGATTACCTGCGGGCGATCTACATCCTGGCCGAGCGGGAGGGGACGGTCACCACGACCCGACTGGCGGAATACCTAAACGTGGCTCCCCCTTCAGTGACCGGGATGTTGAAGAAGCTCGCGCGCCTCCGGCTGGTCCACTACACGCCATATCGGGGGGTGGCCCTCACCCGGGCGGGCCGTCGGATCGCCCTCGAGGTGATCCGTCACCATCGCCTGCTGGAGCTCTTCCTAATGGAGGCCCTGGGCTACGATTGGGATGAGGTCCACGCGGAGGCGGATCGGCTGGAGCACGCGATCAGCGAAGCCCTGGAGGAGCGGATCGCGGCCATGCTGGGCCATCCGGCCTACGACCCGCACGGCGATCCCATCCCCACCCGGGCCGGGGAGGTGTCGCCCCCTGCCGCATGTCGGCTGAGCGAGGCGCCGGTGGGGATCGCATGCGAGGTGCTCCGGGTGACGGATGAGGCCTCGACCCTGCGGCAGGCCGCACGGGCCGGCTTGCGGCCGGGGGCCCAGGTGGTCGTCGAGGCGTGGATGCCGGGCGCAGGCCTGCGGATCCGCGTGGGGGATCAGGAGCACTACATCCGGCGCCGCCTGGCCGAGCAGGTCTTCGTGCGCATGCCTTCCCCGGAGCCTCCGTTGGGGGCGGTGGAGGATGCGGCGGCTTCGGATCACCCCTGAGCTGGTGAAGCGGGTGTGGGCGGAGATCCTCGACGCCCTGCCGGCGGATCTGCGGCGGGCGGTGGAGAACGTGGCGATCCTCCTGGAGGAAGAACCCACCCCGGAGCAGCGGCGTGCCCTGGACCTTCCGCCTGGTGAGAGCCTGTATGGCATGTTCGAAGGGCCTACGTGGGCGGAACAGGGTCGCAGCCCCATCACCTGGCCGGCGCGGATCCTTCTGTTCCGGCGCCCCTTGGAGGCCGACTTCGGCCACGATCCCTTCCGGCTGCGGGCGGAGATCCGCCGCACCCTGTTGCACGAGCTGGGCCACTATTTCGGCCTGAGCGAGGAGAGCCTCAGCCGGCTGGGGCTGGAGTAAGCGCGCCGCCCTGCGCCCCCGGTCCGGGGCGGCGGTCAGCTGCCCCGCTTCCCCACCCGATCCACATAGGCCCGGGTGTAGACGTTGATCCGCACGATGTCCCCCTCGGCGATGAACTGGGGGACGAGCACCTCGAGCCCGTTCTCGAGGATCGCCGGCTTGTAGACGTGGCTCTCCCGCTCGCGCAGCGGCTGGGAAGTCTGGACCACGCGGAGATCCACGGTCTCGGGGAAGGCCACCGCCACCGGTCGCCCCTCATGGAACTCCACGGGGATCCGCTGGTTCGGCTGGAGGAAGATCTCCAGCTCCCCGATCATCTCCGCGGGGATGGAGACCTGGTCATAGGTCTCGGGGTCCATAAAGTAGAACATCTCACCGTCGTTGTAGAGATACTCCATCACCCGGCGCTCGAGGGAGACCTCCTCCACGCGCTCCTCGGGGCGGAAGCGCCGATCCACCACCACGCCGGTGCGCAGGTTGCGCAGCCTGGCGTGGACCACTCCTTTTTGCTGGGCGGTGCCGGAGTGGTGCACCGCATCGATCACGCGGAACAGGATCCCATCCAGGGCGATCGTCATCCCCGGGCGGAGCTCGCTGGCCACCGGCATCGCGATCCTCCTGGATTCATGGAATCACCGAATCCGAGGGGATGGGAAGCCATCCGCCCCCTTCGCCCCAGCCAGTTCCCCCGCGCGCGTATTCCCTGGCGCGCGAATCCCCATTTCTAGAAATTATTGTATTTTATAAAAGCCGTGCCGTTCCCCTCAGGGGGATCTCTCCACGCGCTGCGGATTTGAGGCTTGACGGATCGGGCCTCCCGCGTTATCTTGATACGGGTATCGGGTATGATCGGAACCCCTGGGGGCGCGTTCGGGAGGGGGAGATGCCGCTCTACGAGTATCGGTGCCGTGCCTGCGGGGCGGAGTTCGAGCAGTTGGTCCGGTGGAACACCCCAACGGAGGAGATCGAGTGCCCGCACTGCGGCCGGCGGGAGGCGGAGAAACGCCCCTCTCGCTTCGCCGCCCGGACCGTGGGGGCGGAAGCGCCGCGGAACGCCGCCTGCGGGCCGGTGACCTGAGGGATCCGCTGAGGCAGGGAGGCCGGGGGCCTCCTGATCGATCGGCCGGTTTGGGACATTGCGCGTTCAGGGAGACCAGGATGCTCCGGATCTCGTCGGATGCGGAACAACAGTTGATCCGACGTCTGCGGCGCCTGGAAGGGCAGGTGCGCGGGGTGGAGCGGATGATCCGGGAAGGGCGGGACTGTGAGGAGGTGTTGGAGCAGCTGGCCGCCCTGCGGGCGGCCGCCCATCAAGCCTTCCTCTTCGCCGCCCGGGCCTACATCCGGGCCTGCGCGCAGGAGGATCCGGCTCGCTCCACCGAGGCCGTCCGCGCGCTCCTGACCGCCCTTCAGCGACTTCCTTAAGGCCCCAGGGGGGATCCATGGGGGATTTCTGGTGGCGGACGGGGAAGAAGCGTGCCTCTTCCTCCGCCTCAAAAGGCGATCTGAGGTTTACGCTGCACCTGTCGGCGGAGGGCACCGAGGAGGTCTACCGAGTAGGGGATCCTTGCCCGAACTGCGGCTTCGCCCGCCTGGAATATGACGGCTATTTCAACGTGTATTGCCCTCTCTGCGGGTTCCGCACGGGCGCCCGTGGGGGATGCACCTGATAAGGCGCTATGTGGCGAGGGCGGCGCCCTCGCTCCCGATAGGACGGTGCGTTTTCCCTAGATCCATCCAGGAGGGATGCGATGGCCATGGAGATCCGACTCGATCTGCTGGATGTCCAGGGGATGAAGATGCAGGCCATCACGCCGAGCGGCCATGCGGTGATCCTCGACACGGGGCCCGAGGTGGGGGGGACCGATCAGGGGCCGCGGCCGATGGAGCTGTTGCTGGTCGCCCTGGCCGGATGCACGGCGATGGATGTGCTCTCCATCCTGCGGAAGAAGCGCCAGCCCCTGGAGGGGTTCGCGATGGAGGTGCGCGGCGAGCGCGCCCCGGAGCATCCCAAGGTTTACACGGACATCGATCTTCTCTACATCGTCAAGGGGAACGTGGATCCCCAGGCGGTGGTGCGGGCGATCGAGCTCTCCGCCACTAAGTATTGCTCGGTCAGCGCGATGCTCCGCAAAACTGCCCGCATCCGCTATCGTTATCGGATCGAGCCCACTGCCCTCGGCGCTGCGCCCATCGAGGGCGAGTATATCGCGGCGGCCGCCCTCCCGTCCGCGTAGGGAACCGGATCCCCACGTCCCTCCCATCCTAATCCGCCGTTCCCGAGCTGCTCACAGCAAATACATGATGAGCACCGCGGTCAACCCCCACAGGATGACGGTGAGCAGCAGGGGACGGTCCTTCAGCACCAGCTCATCCGGCGGGGCGGTCTCCCCCTTCACGTGGACCAGATAGAGATAGCGGAAGATCCCATACACGACGAAGGGGATGGTCAGCATCATCGCGTGGTTCGGCGGGAGGTTGGGGGCGGAGAACGTGTAGAGGGAATAGGCCACGATGGTGGCCCCCATCACCACGCCCATCATCTCGTCCAGGAAGCGGACGGTGTATTCCTCCAGGATGGTGCGGTGGTTGCGGGCGTTCTCCCCCAAGAGCAAGATCTCCTGCCGTCGCTTGGCGCAGCCGATGAAAAGGGCCAGCAGCAGCGTGCACAGGTAAAGCCACGGCGAGAACCGCTCCACGTGGACCAGGGGGACGCCGGCGGCGACCCGGAGGACATACCCACTGGCTAAGGTGAGCACATCCAGGATCACCTGGTGTTTCAGCCAGAGGGAGTAAGCCAGGTTCATCCCCCAGTAGACGTAGGCGAGGAGGGCGAACCAAGGGTCCAGGGCGAAAGCCGGATAGGCCAAGCCCAGCGGGATGAGGAGGGCACCCGCCCACGCCACCCGCGGGTCCAGCTCCCCGGCGGGCAGGGGGCGGTGGCGCTTGCGGGGATGCTCTCGGTCTCTTTCTAAATCCTGCAGATCGTTGAACAGATAGACCGCCCCGGAGAGCAGGCACAGGATCAGGAAGCCTGCCACCGTGCGCCCCAGCGGCAAGGGATGGAAGAGCTTCTCGTCGAAGACGAGGGGGGCGAAGATGAAGACATTCTTGATCCACTGGCGGGGCCGCATGGATCGCGCCAGCCCGGCCAGGGTTTTCCCCGAGCGCAGAGCGATGGACATCATCCGGAGTTTGCTCCAAGCGAGCTTGAGCGACGGGCGCTACCCGCCCGGTCTTTTCCCGATTATAATTCGAGCCACGCGGCCCCCGCACCCCGGAAGGGCGCAGGGGCCTGTCTTCGGCCCCAGAGGTTGATTCGCATCCAGGCGGCCGATCCATCCTCGGAGGATGAAGCCGATGGAGGAACC
This sequence comes from Thermoflexus sp., assembly GCA_041641155.1. Classification (GTDB taxonomy): domain Bacteria; phylum Chloroflexota; class Anaerolineae; order Thermoflexales; family Thermoflexaceae; genus Thermoflexus. Next base: position 5,619 of record JBEPYX010000028.1, on the reverse strand, counting down.
GGAGCGTCTGGCGATCCGCCGGAAGATCATCGGGGTCGCCCTCCGGCAGGCCCGGGAGCAGGCGGGTAGGACGGTGAAGGACTGCGCCGCCCTGCTTGGGATCCCCCCGGCCCGATATCGGGCCTATGAGGCCGGCCGACGGGATCTGACGTTGCCGGAGCTGGAGGCCCTGGCCTGGTTCTTCCGGCGGCCCCTCTCCGCCCTGCTGGAGCCCGATCGCCAGGCGGGCTCTCCCTCCGGGGATGGCGTGGTGGAGGCCATCCCGGAGCTGCTGGCCCTCCGCCACCGGATGATCGGTCTGATCCTGCGCCAGGCTCGGGAACGGGCGGGCAAGAGCCTCCGTGAGGTGGCGGCCTTCCTGGGGTGTACCCCCCACCGGATCCGGGCTTACGAATCCGGCGACCGTCCGATCCCCCTGGTGGAGTTGGAGCGGTTGTCCGCCTACCTGGGGGCCTCCCTCGTGGAGTTCCTCGACACCGACAGCCCCATCGGGCAGGCTGTCCTCCTGATGGATCAGATCGAGCGCTTCCGCGCCCTTCCCCCCGAGATCCGGGCCTTCGTCACGGCCCCCGTTCATTTACCTTACCTGCGCCTGGCGATGCGCCTGGCAGAGCTTCCCGCCGACCGGCTGCGGCACATCGCGGAGGATCTGCTGGAGATCACCCTATGATGTGGACGACGCCGGCGCTCATCCTCTTCCTGGGGATCGGGTCCGGGTTGATCCGGCACGCCCTGGCCGGGGGCGGGGCCCGGCGTTTGCTCCTCGACCTCGTGCTCGGCCCCCTGGGGTTCGCCGTTGGGCACGGGCTCGGCCAGCTCCTCGCCCCGGGGTTCGGGCGGATCGGGACCACGGCCGTGATCCCGGGGTTGGTGGGGGCTGGGCTCCTCCTAGGGATCTCCTCGCTGCGCCCGGCGACCGCTCCCCCCCGCGCCCCTACCCGCCGCTGAGCGCTCCGCCTGGACGTTTGTCCTGGGAAAAAAGGGACGCTGGCCTCTACCGGGGCGGGCTCTTCCCGCTTATCGTGAAAGCGGAAAAACCCTTCGGGAGGAGGTCGGCGATGGAGCGGTTGGATCGTGTGGCGCGCATCGGGCTGCTGTTCATCCAGATCGTCCTGGGCTACGAGTGGTTGCAGGCCGGCCTGGAGAAGCTGGAAACCGGCGGTGGGTTTGTGAAGGGGTTGCCTCAGACCCTGGCCCGCTTCGCCGAGAAGAACCCCTACCCCTGGATGAAGAGTTTCCTCCTCGGCCCGGCGACGGCGGGCGCGTCCTTCTTCGGCAACCTGGTGCAATGGGGACAGGTGCTGGCAGGCTTGGGCCTGATCGCGGGCGTCATCTACCTGCTGTTCCTGGCCGGCCGCCTGAGCGGTGTGCTGCAGCGGGTGGCGGCGATCCTGGTGGGCATTGCCCTGCTGGGCGGGATGACGATGAACGCCTTCTTCTACCTGGCCGCTGGGCACACCGGCCCTGCCACTGCGGGGATCAACCTGGTGATGTTCTTCTCCCAGGTGGCGCTGCTGGGCTACTGGGTCGCCGTGGCCCTCCAGCCGGTGGGCGGCCTCGCCATGCAGCGGCGGCCGGCCTGAAGCCAGCGGGCGCCGTGCGGATCCAGGGCGCGGGCGAGTTCTGATCGCCCGCGCCCCATTTCATGGCTTCCCGCCGGGGGAGCCCGGTGGGGCGTGGAACACGACGATCCCCAGCCCCTCGCAGTGGGCGCGCGGCCGGAGGGCCCACCAGCCCTGGGGATAGGCTGCCTGCAGCGCGGCCAACGAGGCGCGGTCCTCTGGGTGTACCAGGTAAAGTTTGGGGCCCGGCAGGCGCCGGTGGGCATCCAGGGCCTGGGGAAGATCCTCATGCCAGATCGTGTAAGGCCAGTCAAGGTCACCCAGCCACATTCCGACCAGCCGCGAGTCGAACCAGTAGGGATAGGCCACGTAGAAGGCGTTCGTCTCCGGCCCGCCCCCCGCGTAGAACCCCCGCAGGATCTCCGCGGCGTCCGAGGCGTTCAGGGCGATGGAGCAGTAGGTCCTCGCGTATTCCCGGAAGATCCGAGCCGCGTTGATGTGGATCAAGGCGAGGGCCAGCAGGGCAGCCGCCCCCAGCCCGATCCACCGCCCGCGGCCCGCCGGAACCCAGCGCGCGGTCCACAGGGCGGGGACCAGGGCGGCGAAGGCCAGGACGGCGGGCAACGCCCCTGCGGCTCGCACGGTGCTCGGGTTCTCCCGCGGGAAGGGGAGGTTGTAGGCGGAGGGGAGCAGCATCACGAAGCCCGCCGCCAGCCCGGCCAGTGGTGTCGGATCCCGATGGCGGAGCACCCAAAGGAGGGCCGCCACCCCGCCCAGAGCGAGCAGCGCCCCCAGCACCGGGTCCAGCATCGGCCGCAGGGGGAGGGTGGCGACGTAGACCTCATCGCCGGTCCAGTGGAACATCAGCAGCGCGCGGCGGATGTTGTCGGCCAGGATGCGCAGGGGGTTCCCCGCGATGGGCCGCTCCCAGGTGGAGACCCGGGTCATTAGCCGATAGAAGAAGATCTCAGGGAAGTCCACGATGAAGCGCAGCATGGGGGCGAGCACAGGGAGGGCCGTCAGCATCCCGATCAGGAAATCCTTCACCCGCCGCCGGCCCTCTGAGGTCCGCCAGCCTCGCTGGGCGAGCCAGACGGTGAGAAAGGCAGCCGGGAGGGCAGCCAGCATCCCTCGGAAGGGTGAGTATCCATACAGCCCCACGCCGAGGAAGAAGCCCATCCATAGGAAATCCGTCCGCCGTCCGGACCGTAGCCCGCGGATCAGGAAGGCCAGCGACCAGGCGGCGAAGGTGGGGAGGAACGGATAGCGCAGCCCCACGCGGGACGGGATCACGGCCCAGGACGCCACGGCGCCCATCAGCGTCGCCCAGATCCCCCCGTGCCGCCCCCACAGGGCCGCCCCGAGCAGATACATGGCCGGCAGCAGCAGGACGCCGATGAAGGCCGTCCCTACCTGCAGCGTGAACTTGTGTAGGGGCATGCCGAAGAGCTGGACAGTGGCGGCCGCCAAGTAGAACTGGAAGGCCTCGCGGCCGGTGTTACGGGGGAAGAAGATGCGATATTCACCGTTCAGGACGTCCCGGACGTCCAGCAATTTCTCGGCGTGATCGCTGTTCACATCCCGGGGCAGGTTCCAGAGGTCCCAGTAGCGGAAGCCGAGGCCGAGCCCCAGGATCATCATCAGCACGAGGTGGCGTCCGCGCACCCAGAAGCCATTGCGGGGGAGGCGCGGGAGCGGTCCATTCCACCAGGCCGCGAACCAGGCCACCATCGCCAGCGCCCAGGCGATCCCCCCGAGCGGGCGGAACCGGTTGCCTCCACTGTCCAGGAAGGCCAGCAGGGTCCCGGCCAAGCTCAGCCCCAGCCACGGCCAGCGGACGATCGGGGGATTAGAGGCGGCTTCCCGTGGGGGGCGCTCTGCCTCCAACCAAGCGGGGTCCCGCGCGAGGGCCCTGGTCAGGAGGAGCGCAGCCCACGCATAGAGGGCGAGCCCCCAGGGGTCCGGCGCGTCGCGGGGGCTGTGGTCCAGGCGGAGCTGGGCGAGGACGGCGAGGATGCCTGCGCCTGCGATCGCCAGGGCGCTCCCCATCCGGACGGGGGTTTCCTTCATCCAATTCCCTCCCGCCGCGCGATCATAAAAAAGTATGCGCCCTCCGGGCCGATGGGCGCCTCGTAGAAGGGCCGCAGGATCCGCTCCACCGGCCACAGGCTCCACCGCCACGGCGCCAGGATCCAGCGGCCCAGAAGCTTTTTATACAACAGCGAGGGAAGCCCATACAGGTGTCCCCACTCCAGCAGGGCGGTGGCGCCGGGGGAGAAGTAGTACCACCACCGGACCGGGTGCAGGCCCGCGCGCGTCAGCCGGGCCGCCCAAACCTCCGGGGCGTCGCAGTGGTGGTGGCGGGAGATCCAGTTGAAGAGCCGCCCGTAGGCTTCGGCCGCCTGGCGCAGGCCCAGCCGCCGCAGGAGCCGGTAGACGGAGAGATGCTCCACGAAGCGGTCGCTCGGCGAGCAGAACAGGAAATATCCCCCCGGCCGGAGCACGCGGGCCACCTCCCGCAAAACGGCGTCCACATCCGGGATGTGTTCCAGGACCGAGTTGCTGATCACCGTCCCGAAGGCGCCGGAGGGGAAGGGCATGCGGGCGCCGTCGGCCTGGATCACCCCGCGGTAGGCGCGGCGGGCGGCTGCCTCCCGCAGGGCGCCCCATCCAGGGTCCAGGCCCACCTCAGCGCGACCCGGGAAGGCCACGGAGGCGAAATGGCCGTCCCCGCAGCCCAGGTCCAGCACCGGCTCCGGCATCGCCAGGCCCTGGTAAAACCGGGCCTCGACCCCCCGCAGGAGCGCCCGGAAGGCGGGGACTTCTTTCAGGTGGAGCCAGAGGAAATCCGGAGCGGTGTTCATCAGGGCCCGTGGACGCGATGGGATGAGCGGACGCATCCGATGCCGAGGCAGGTGCAGCGATCGTCCTGTTCGGCCCCGATCCCTGCTCGCCGCCTATGCCATCGGCCCTTCCATGGGGGCCAGCGTCCATCAGGCCAGCAGTTCGCGGAACAGCGCTTCATACTCGACCACGGTTCGGAGGGTGCTGTAGTGTTGCTCGACCCACTCCCGGGGCCGGCAGAAGGCGGGGCGGTTCGCCAGCACCTGGAGGATCGCCTGGGCCAGGGCTCGGCTGTCCCGCGGCGGCACCGTGAGCCCCATCCCCGTGGTCTGGGTCGGCACCCGCACCCCCGGGAGATCGCTGGCCACCACCGGGGTGCCGCACAGCATGGCCTCCACCTGGACCAGGCCGAAGGACTCGGTGGCGTTCAGGCTGGGGAGCACCACCACATCGCAGCTGGCGAAGAAGGCCGCCATCTCTTCCGGTTCCAACACCCCGACGAAGGTCCAGTGGTCCCGGTAGCGTTCGAAGAGGGGCGCCAGCCGCCGGGCGTAGGCCTCCTCCCCCAACACGTTCTGGTAAGGGCCGGCGAAGAGGACCCGGGCGTTGGGGTGGACCGCGAGGATGTGGGGGAGGGCTTCCAGCAGGTATTCCACCCCTTTCTCGGCCGCCAGCCGGGCGGCCATCCCGATGACCACCTGGCCTTCCAGCTCCCAGCGGGCCCGAAAGGCGGCCACCGCCTCCGGCCGGGGGGCCGGGGCCTCCACCGGCGGGGGGATCACCCGAACCTTGTGCATATAGCGGGAGAGGTAGGGGGAGTGCCGCGCGTAGTCCTCCGTGTAGCTCACGATGACGTCGGCGAGGCGAGCGGCCAGATGGTCCATCAGGTGAACCGCCGCATTGGCGAGGCGGTTGAGCAGGCCGGGGGGGAGGGTGACGTCGCAGTGATAGGTGAGGACGACCGGCTTGTGGAACAGGCGCCCACGCAGGGCAATGCCGGCGGCGTCGAACTGCGGCAGATGCAGCCAGAGGACATCCGCCCAGCGGGCCAGGCGGGTGGCCCACAGCCCGATGGTCGGCATGATCACCCCTTTGCTGATCCGCATCCATACGGGCACCCGGCGGATCCGCACCCCATCCCGCACCTCCTCCCGCGGGAGGCGTCGGTCGTACTGGGAGGTCAGGACCTGGACGTCGTGCCCCCGGGCGGCGA
>JBEPYX010000027.1:0-10771 GCA_041641155.1 Thermoflexus sp. | reverse complement strand
AGGGAGTCGTCCGTGGAGCCGTTGTCCACCACCAACACCTCACGGCGGGGGTAAGTTTGCCGGCGCAGGGCCTCCAGGCAGGTCGGGAGGTGGACCGCGCCGTTCCAATTGGGGATGATCACAGAGATCAGGGGCTCGCTCATCCGGCCAGCCACCCCTCCTCGGCCAGATAGGCTTGAAGGGCCTCCGGCCACGGCCGCAGGGTGATCCCCAGGGCAGCCCCGCAGAGGTTGCGCAACGGCGTGAATGGAGGGACCCGGGAAGGGCGAGGGAACTCCGCCAGTGCGATCGGGGTCACCGGGATGTGCACACGGCCCGTCCGGCGGAGGATCTCCACCGCGTATTCATAGCGAGAGCACATCCCTTCGTTCACGAAGTGGTAGATCCCATAGGCCTCCGTCTCGATGAGGCGGGCGATGGCCGCCGCCACATCCCGCGTGTAACTGGGCGAGCCGATCTCATCGTGGACCACCCGGAGGGATCCCTGTTCGTCGGCTCGCTGAAGGATCTTGCGGACGAAATGCCGGCCGCCGGGGCCGAAGACCCAGGCCGTGCGGACCACATAGAAGCGGCGGAGGAGGTGGGAGACGAACCACTCGCCGGCCCACTTGCTGCGGCCATACGGGTTGATCGGGTTGGGGGGATCAAACTCCAGATAGGGCTCGGCCTTCGTCCCGTCGAATACCTCGTTGGTGCTGATGTAGACCATGGCCGCCCCGGCGGCCGCGCACGCCATCGCCACTGCTTGAGTGCCCAGGGCGTTCACCCGGAAGGCCTGCTCCGGATCCCGCGCGCAGCCGTCCACATCCGTCATGGCCGCGGCGTGGATGACCACATCGGGCCGCTGGCGGAGGATCACGCGGAAGACCGCCGCCCGATCGGTGACGTCCAAATCGGCCCGCGTCAGCGGGATACAGGTGTGGACGGCCAGGGCCTCCTGCAACGCCCGCCCCAGCTGTCCCCCCGCGCCGGTGATCAGGATCCGCATCCTTCCCCCCTCTGAGGGAGTTCCCCCTCCCCGCGCCATCGTCGGATCCTCGCCCCCGGGGGAGGGCTGTGAAGACGGAGTCGGCGCTTGGAATTATAAAAAGGGGAGGCTGGTTTCGGCCTCTTCCCCCCGCTCGGCCTTTTCAATGAAACTCAAGGGGGGAAGATCGCCGCCGACGCCCTAAAGGGAGACGATGGGGATGAGCGCCGAGGTGGTTTTGATCTTCGATGGGGCATGCGGCTTCTGCACCCGTGCCGCCCGATGGGTTCAGCGCTGGGATCGGCAGGGGCGGATCCGACTGGTGCCGTTTCAGCAGCCGGGCGCGCCGGAGCGCTACGGCCTCACCCGCGAGGCGTGCGCCCAAGCGGCGTGGGCGATCACCCCCGATGGGGCCCGCCATCGAGGGGCGGCCGCGATCCTCGTCGCCCTGGGGGAGGCCCTGGGCTGCCCTTGGATCCGCCGGCTGTATTCCCTCCCTCCGATCCGATGGATCGCAGACGCCCTCTACGAATGGGTGGCCGCCCACCGCGGGCGCCTGCCAGGGGTCCGCCCCTACTGTGAGGAGCACCCAGAGGAATGCGCGTGAAGCCAGCGTCCCCCCACCCCTCGAGGCTGCCCCAACCGGAATTTGACAACATCCCGATTTCGAGATAAATTTCACAATGCCTCCCCAACCGGGGAGCAGCAGGCCCATGGCTCACCTCCTGGCGCAGTGGGGCACGGGATCTCCCGTGCCCCACGCGTCATGTGGGGGACGATTTCCTGGCTATCCCTTCAGCCGGTCCGCCACCCCGCGCAAGGCCGGCAGAGCCTTGGAGCGCTCAGCGGGGATCCGGCGAGCGGGGCCCACGGCGCGCATCGCGCTGGGGATGTCTTTCAGGCCGCTGCCGGTGATCATCACGACCACGATCTCCTCCGCCCCGATCCAGCCTTCCCGGGCCGCTTTCTCCAGGCCGGCGAAGGCGGCGGCTGCGGCGGGCTCGGCGAATGTCCCCGTCTCCTGAGCCAGGGTCCGCATCGCCGCCAAGATCTCCTCGTCGGTCACCGTGAGGAACGCCCCGCCGGTCTCCCGCACGGCCCGCAGGGCGAAGCGAGCGTCCCGCGGCTGGGAGACGGCGATGCTATCGGCGATCGTGTGGGCGGGCTCCGGCCGGGCCTCCTCGTCGCCCCGCGCCCAGGCCCGGGCCAGCGCCGCGGCGCCCTCCGCCTGGACCCCCATCAGGGCGGGGGGGCGTTCGATCCAGCCCAGCGCCACGAGGTCCCGGAAGCCCTTCCAGAGCCCGCTGAGGATGTTGCCGTCGCCGACCGAGACGAACACGCGATCCGGGACCCGTCCGTCGAGCTGCTCCCAGATCTCATAGGCAGCAGTTTTCTTGCCCTCGCGGGTGAAGGGGTTGTAGGCCGTGTTGCGGCAATACCATCCGAAGGCTTCCGCCGCCGCCAAGGTCAGGTCGAAGGCCTCATCATAGGTCCCTTCCACCAGGAAGACATGGGCGCCGTAGATGAGCAGCTGGGCCACCTTCGCCTCAGGGGCGGTGTGAGGGACGAAGATAACGGTGGGGAGGTCCAGGGCGGCCGCCATGCCGGCCAGCGCCGCTGCCGCGTTCCCGGAGGAGGCTGTGGTCACCACCGAGGCGCCCACCTCGATGGCCTTCAGGGCCACCACCGCGCTGGCACGGTCCTTGAACGAAGCGGTGGGGTTGCGCCCGTCGTCCTTGAGGTAAACCGCGCGCAGCCCCAACCGCCGCGCCGTGCGCTCCGCCGGATAAAGGGGGGTCCATCCGACCGCCTGCAAGACCCCTGCCCGTTCCACCCATCTCAAGGTGTCCGGATGCAGAGGAAGCAAAGGCGCATACCGCCAGATGGAACGGGCGGGGTGAGCCCGCAGCTGCCGGGGGTCGAGGGTGGCCCGGAGGTGCTCATAGTCATACACCACATCGAGGGTCCCCTCGAGGCCATCCCGGGGGCACACGTAGCGGACCTCGTCGAGCGCATAGGTGGCGCCGCAGCGTCCGCAACGGAAGCCGATCGCCGCCATCGGTTCGCCTCCGAATGGAGAGAGATCGCACGGCCAGCAGGTGATCTGTATTTTAGCCCGGGGAAGGTCGTTCGATTGTGTTATACTGAGTGAATGTCGTGGGAGCCGGCGCCGGAACGCGCCTGGCCGTGCCCGGCCCGAGGCCTGCCCGCGGGGAGTGTATCGCGGTCCGGCCGGCTTCCGGGATACGAAGGCTCACCTCGATCGAGAGGAGCGGTTCATGGGGAAGATCGCCGGGTGGATCGCTGGATGGCTGGCGCTGGGGTTGGCGGCGTGCGCCGGGCCCACCCCCTCCCCTTCCCCAACGGCCGCGCCGTCGCCCGAGGCCAGCCCGACGGCGACCCCGACGGCCACGCCCGCCGCCACGCCCGATCTGCAGCGCATCCTCTTCCCCACGCCCGAGGACTGGAGCAAGGGCGCGGCGGAGGCGCGGGTCACCTTCATCGAGTGGGGGGATTTCCAGTGCCCCTACTGCGGGCAGCTGGCGCCGCTGCTCCGGCGTCTGGTAGACGCCTACCCGAACGAAGTGCGCGTGGTGTATCGCCATTTCCCCCTGCGGACCATCCACGATAAGGCGATGATCACCGCCGAGGCCAGCGAGGCCGCCGGCGCGCAGGGGAAGTTCTGGGAGATGCACGACTGGCTCTTCGATCACCAGGCGGAATGGATCAACAGCTCGAACATCACCGAGACCCTGGTCTCGGCCGCCCGCTCCCTGGGGCTGGACGAAGAGCGGTTCCGCCGAGATTTGGAGGAAGGGCGCTATCGGGCGAAGGTGGAGACGGCCTACGCGGAGGCCGTCGCCCTCGGCCTCCCCGGCACGCCCTTCCTGCTGGTGAACGGCCAGCCATGGCCCCAGGGCCTGAACTACCTGGAATACGCTCACCTGGAGGCGATGGTGAAGCTGGCCCGGCTCCGGGAGCGGCAGTTCGACGCCCCGCCGCCGATGGGCATCGACCCCGCCCGACGCTACCGGGCGGTGCTGAAGACCGAGAAGGGCGACATCGTGATCGAGCTCTTCGCCGATCGGGCCCCTGTTACCGTCAACAACTTCGTCTTCCTGGCCCGGCAGGGATGGTATAACGACATCACCTTCCACTACGTGATCACGGACGTGGTGGCCGTCACTGGGGATCCCAGCGGCACCGGGTTCGGCGGGCCCGGCTACGCCATCCCGGACGAGATCACGGAGACCCTGAAGTTCGACGCGCCGGGCATGGTCGGGTTGCTGAACGCGGGGCCGGACACAGGCGGGAGCCAGTTCTTCATCACGATGACCCCCCTCCCCCAGCTCGACGGCCGCTATACCCTTTTCGGTCGCGTGGTGGAGGGGATGGAGGTGGTGCGGGCGCTGCGCCCGCGGGACCCGCAAGTCGATCCCGACGCCCCACCGGGCGACCGGCTCCTCGCGGTGATCATCGAGGAGAACTAGCACGTCCCTGTGGGGCATCCAGCGAGCGGGCCGGTCCGATCTGGGAACGCGATCCCCTATGGAACCGACACCGGAACCCATCTCGGAGCCCTCGGTGGCCGAAGCCAAGCAGCGCGCCGGCCTCCTCTGGATGGGGGCCGGCGCGCTCGCCGGAGGAGCGCTCATCAGCCTGTGGATTGGCCTAGCCGCCCTCGCCGCGCTGTCCGCGCTTCCCGCTCCCCCGCCCGGATGGCTCGCCCTTGGCCTGTGGATGGGGGGCGGACTCTTCCGCGAGGGATGGCGGATGACCCGGGGGGAGCCCGATGCACCCCTCCCCGGCGTGGAGGCGGGCGCCCTGGGGCGCACCTTCATCCTCCTGGCGCTTCTCATCGGCTGCGGCGCCGCCGCGGAACGCTGGGCCCCTGGCCTTCCCTGGCTGATCCTGCCGTTCCAGATCGCCGTCGCCGTGCTGGGACCGCTGGGGTGGTTCAATCTGCTGCGCTGGCGCCTGCGCGCCCCGTGCTCCCGCCGCACCCAGTGGTGGGGCCTAGGCCTGGGCGGCCTCCTGGCCCCGGCCCTGGCCTTGCTCCCCGAGGGGATCGCCCTGGGAGGCCTGGCCTTGGGGCTATTGATCCTGCGGGTGGTCCTCGAGGGGCCGGGCTTCCTGAGCCGGTGGCTCTCCGGCGGCCTCCCGCCCCGAGGGCTCATGCTCGCCGAGTCCCTGTGGGCGGACCCGTGGATCTGGATGGGAATCCTGATTGGGGTGGTGCTCCTGGTCCCCTTCATTGAGGAAGCCCTGAAACCCATCCCCGCGATTTTGCGGGCGCGCGATCCGCGCACCCTCCCCTCGGAGCTGATCCTCTACGGGGCGCTGGGCGGGGCAGGCTTCGCCCTGGCGGAGAACCTCTTGAACTGGCCGCTCGGCGGGATGTGGGCCCCCACGGCGGTGGGTCGTCTGGGCGCCACAGCGCTTCATGTGTTCAACGGCGGGCTGATGGGCTGGGCTTGGAGCAGCTTGCGCCGAGGGCATGCCCTGGAGGCCGTGGGGGCCTATCTGCTCGCCGGGTTACTCCACGGCCTCTGGAACGCTGGGGCGGTCACGGTGAACGGCGCCTGGATCGCCCTCCTTCCTGTGGAGGCCCGCGCCCTCATCCTCCCGCCCGCGCTGCTCGGCATGGGGATTGTCCTGCTCACGGTGATCGGAGGGCTGTGGTGGGCGCTGCCGATGTTGGGGGAAGAGAACAGGCGCTCAAGCACCTGACGATTCGCAGACAAAGTTCCCTGATGCAATTGGATCCGAGATGAGCGCAAAGCGGATCTGGCGGGATTGGCGGATGCGATCGGCGCGATTTCGGGCCTCCCTGTTCGCGCCGGAGGAGGCTCCGGTTCCTCACCTCCGACGGAACTTTATCGTGGGGGTGGTGAACGGGGCGCTGTTCATCTTCGCCGAGACCCTCTTGGATCCCAACCTCGTGCTGGCCTGGTTCCTCTCCCGCCTGGAGGCCCCGAACCTCCTCCTGGCGCTGGTCCCCCCGATGCGGGATGGGTTGTGGTTCCTGCCGCAGCTCTTCGTGTCCCAGAGGATGCGCAACCGGGTCTACTATCTGGGCCTCTACCGTCAGATGGCCCTCGTACGCGCCGCCGGCGCCTTCGCTATGGCCCTGGGGGTCTGGCTGACCGCCCCCCATCCCACTCCCATGATTCTCGCCTTCTTCGTGCCCTATTTCATCATCTCCCTGGCCTCCGGGATCTCCGGGCTGCCGTTCATGGAGATCGTGGGGAAGACCATCCCGCCCCGGCAGCGCGGGGTCTTCTTCGCCGCCCGTCTCTTCTTCGGCGGGCTGCTCGGCCTGGCCGCCAGCGGCCTGGTCCGCTGGCTCCTGGAAGAGCGGGCCGGCCTGCCGTTTCCCTACAACGTCGCTTGGCTGTTCTTGATCTTCGCTGTGCTCACCTCCATGGGGATGGCGGTCTTCCTCATGGTGGTGGAGCCCCCAAGCCCGGCGCCGGACGGGCATCGGCCCCGCCTCCCCTGGCGGGAGGCGATCCGCGCCCTGGGGCGGCGCCCGGCCTACCGCTTCTTCCTGGGTGCCCGCGTATCCCTGATGTGGGCGGCCCTCGCTGCCCCCTTCTTCACCGCTTACGCGGTGCGGGATCTGCAGGTGCCCGACGCCATGATCGGGCTGTATCTGGGCTTCAACGTGGGGGCCTCGCTGCTCTCGAACCTGCTCTGGAGCTGGATCAGCGTCCGTCGAGGACACCACGCGGTGCTGGAGGGGGCCACAGTGTGCGGAGCGCTGAGCGTCCTGTGGGCGTTGATGGTCGGGCCGCTGAGCCGGCCGTGGCCCGATCTGGCCGGGGGGCTGATGCTCCCGGTGTTCGCGCTGAGCGGGGCCTACGCCTCAGGGGCGGCGATCGGCGGGACGACGTTGCTCCTGGAAATCGCCCCGGGCCACGATCGGCCCCTCACCATCGGCCTGACTAACACCCTCCTGGGGATCGCGCTCCTCTTCACCGCCCTGGGCGGGCTGATCGCCGATCTCGTCGGCTACCGGGGGTTGTTCGCCCTCTCGTTCGGGTTCTACACCCTCGCCTTGGGGCTCCTCTGGGGGCTCCGGCGCGCGATGGAGCCCTCCCCGTCTATGGGATGAACCTTCACCGGCGGGCACCAGCCGCCTGCAATTGCCACACCTGGATGACCCCACTGCGGAACCCAAGGGCGAGCTGCGCGCCGTCTGGGGAAAAGGCCAGGCTGTAGAGAGCATCCTCGAGGCCTCCCCAGCGCCCGCGCTCGCCTCCTTCCGGGATGGACCATACTCGCAGATCCCACTCCCGTGGATCCCGCCCCTCGCCCCCTGCCGCCAGGAGCCAGCCATCCGGCGAGAAGGCCAGGGCCCGCACGGCCCTCGCCCGCAGCCCCAGAACCCGGAGCTCCACACGGGCCGCCACGTCCCAGAGCCGCACCGTCCCATCCGCTAGCCCCACGGCCAGCCACCGCCCATCCGGAGAGAAGGCGACCCGGTAGGCCGGTACCGGATAGGCCGCCAGCAGCTGCCCGATCCATCCCCCTGCGCTCTCCCACCACAGATGCACGGTCCCGTCCTCCCCGGCGGAGATCAGCATCCCTCCGTCGGGGGAGAAGGCCACATCCCACACCTCGGCTGCATGGCCTTCCAGCCGCAGGGGCTCCCCACCCGGCACGATCTCCCAGACCCGCACCGTCCGATCCCAGGACGCCGAGGCCAACCGCCGGCCATCCGGGGAGAAGATCACCCGGCGCACCGGGCCTTCGTGCCCGATCCAGACGCGATCCGCCCTCCATTCCCCCTCCGGCCCGTACCGGTAGAGACGGATGGACCCGTCGGCCAGCCCCACCGCCAGCCACCGGCCGCCCGCTGAGAAGGCCAAGGCGAGCCCATCGGCGGTCCGGAGGGGGAGGAGCGATGCCCTCCCCGATTGGAGCGCGCGGAGTCGTACCGAGCGACCCTCCGGAGCTGCGAGCACTGTCCCATCCGGCGAGAACGCCAGATCCCAAACGGGCGCGAGACGGGGGAAGAACCTGTAGCGCTCGGCGCCCGCGGCCACATCCCAGATGCGGACCGCCGGCGCGATGGGGTCGACGGCGGGCGGGTGGGCCCATCCCTCCCACCGCTGGACGGCCAGCCAGCGGCCGTCGGGGGAGAAGGCCAGCCGGGAGGACGGGGGGCGGAGCGCGGGATCCACCGGATCCAAGGCCACCCGCCGCGCCGCCCCCGTCCGGAGGTCCATCAGGACCAGCGCCGGCGGCGCTTTCTCCACCCAGGCCAGGGTTGCCCCGTCCGGCGAGAGGGCCGCCGACTCCCCATTCCCCAATTCGCGGGTCGCACCCGTCCTCCGATCCACGAGCGCCACCGTGCCGTCATACTGGATGACCAGCCAGCGGCCATCGAGGAGGCCGAGCAGCCTCTGGATCCGAACGCCCGGACGGCGCCAGAGGATCATCTCCTCGCCGGTGGAAAGGTCCACCGCACTGACCGTCCCATCCGCCCGGCCGACGAGCGCGCGGCCGTCCGGGGCCCAGAGGGGCGGGGTCACGCTGGCGAGGGGACGCCGCGCCCGCCCCGTCGCCCCTTCGACCACGCGCAGGGCCTCAGCCGGGGAGCATCGGGGGGACAGTGGATCGCCTTCCTCGAGCGTCGGGCACACGACGAGCAGTGCCCCGTCGGGGGAGAACGAGAGGGGAAACTGCCCGGGGAGCCGCTGCCGCTCCCACCCAGTGATCGGGTCCAGGAGCCGGATGGAGCCGTCTGCATGGCCTACCGCGAAGCGCCGGGGATCCGGGGAGGGCACCAGACCCACGCCGGGCATATCGCTCCGAGACCAGCGCTCCCGCCGGGAAGAGACGTCCCAAGCTTTGAGCGCCCCGTTCTCCAGGCGCCCGATCAGGGTTTCCCCATCGGCGGCGAAGGCCAGCTCTCGGAACCCGCCCTCCTCCGCCACGAACAAGAGCAGCCGGAGGGAAGGGAAGTGATAGACGTAGAGGCGATCGAGGGAGGCCAGGGCCAGCCAGGGCCGACGAGGAGACCAGACGACCTGGAGCGAGGCGTCCCGGAAGCCCCATTGGAAGCGCAGGGCCGGCTGGAAGGGCGGCTCGGTGGGAACGGGAGGCGGAGCGGCAGGGAGGGGCGGTGAGGGGAAGGCCAGAGGCGGTCCGGCCCCGGGTGCCCGCTGGCAGAACGCCAGCCCCACCAGGAGGGCCAGCGCCACCCCCATGGGCTGCCGGCGGCCGACCGCGCGCATCGCCACCTCCCGGGGAATCCATCGGGCGAGCCTCCCCACCTCCAGCATACCACGGGCCGAAGGGAGGCGAACGCCCACGGATCGCTCCCCTTACCGGCCTGGGCCGGAGGGCGCGCCCATCTCATACCGCCGCACCTCCACCAGGTGGAACACCCAGCGCCCCGCCAGCCGGCCGTGGGCGTCCAGCCATCGTCGGACCAGATCCCGGTCGTCCCACATGGGGGCCTCGGAGTAGATCAGCCAAACCACCGTCCGGCCCTGCAAGAGGGAGGCCATGCGGGCACCCACCTCGGCCTCGCTGAGGAGATACCGCCCCTCCGGCGTCCGGTAGTTGGTGGCCGGGGCCCAGGCGCCCGCATAGGGCCGTCGGAAATAGTAATCGAAGACATACTGGATGTAGCCGATGTGGAAGAGGATCAGATCCCCGGGCCGATACTCCGCGGCGATGACCCGGGCCGCTGATCGGAAGTCCGCCTTAATCGGCTGGGTCGCCTGGACCCACAGGCCGGCCCCCATCGGGGCCAGCAGGACAGCCAGGGCCAGCGCGCGGGGAAGGCGCCCCCGGATCCGATCCCAGCCCAGCGCCGCGAGGGCGAACCAGGCGGGTGCCGCGGCGATCAGGTAGCGCTCCACGAAGAGCGGCCGGCACAGCGAGAGCAATGAGAGAAAGGCCCACGGGCTGAAGGCCCATAGGGCGAGAATCCCCCGCGTGCGCCTGGAGGCACGGCCCGCCAGCGTCCCCAGCGCCACCGCCCCCGCCAGCGGGAGGAACCCCCAATCCGGGAACCCTCCCCACACGCCGACCGCGAACCCCCAGGCCAACCGCCCCAAGCCCTCCAGCGGCGCCACCCGGGGAAAGCCCGTCTCCCCACACGCCAGGCGGATCCCACTCTCCCATCGCAGCACCTGGCCCACCTGCCACCGCAGCAAGGGGAGGTCCAGGAGCAACACCAGTGCCCCCGCCGCCATTCCCCAGAGGGCCTTCCGCGTCCATCCTTTCCGGATCCCAGCGACCCCGAGGAAGGCGGGGAGGAAAAGGGCGAACAGGATGTGGCTATAGAGCCCCAGGCCCAGCCAGAGCGCGGCCTCCAGCCATCCCCGGGGATCCCGGCGGGCCGCCTCGCCGGCCCCCCAGGCGGCGAGGAACAGAACGACCAGGAGGGCATACATCTTCGCCTCCTGGCCATACCAGACCAGGAAAGGGGCCACCGCCAGCAGCCACCCCGTGAGCGAAGCAGCGGAAGGGGGAAGATATCGCCGGAACAGGGTGATCCCGAGGGCTGTCGCCAGAACGCCAAAGGCTCCTGAAGGGAAGCGAAGGGCGAACGCTGAGTCCCCGGCGAGGCGGACCCACTGGAAGAGCCCGAGGAAATACAGCGGCCCGTTGAAGCCAGGGCGGGAGAGCAGCGCAGCCAGCCGCTCCCATCCTGCCAGCGCCCCGAGCTGGAACGCCGCGGCGACCCCCGTCGAGAGATCCCGCCCGAACCGCAGGGCGTCCACCTCGTCCCGCCAGAGGGGTTGGACGGTCAGGGTGCTGACCCGCAGCCCGAAGGCCAGC
>JBEPYX010000026.1:0-10833 GCA_041641155.1 Thermoflexus sp. | reverse complement strand
CCGCATGGCCGAAGAGGGCAGCGGGGTCTTCGGGCAGCGGGCGGAACGCCGCCCAGAGGAAATGGCGGATCCGGATCCCACCGGGGAAGGAGAAGCTTTCGACCTCATCTCCCAGCCAATCCAGGGCGGCGGCGATCCCCTGAGCCGGATCGTTGATCTCATCCCCCCACTGCACCAGCCAAGCTCCCGTCGCGCCCGCGAGGGCCCGGTTCAGGGCCGGAGCGATGCTCGCATAATCCAGTACGTGCCGCACATCCACCACGGGGTCCGCCGGCATCGGAATCGGCGTCGTGGCCTGGGCGTACGCTCGATAGGCGGGGAGGGCGAAACCGCTCACCAGCACCACAGCCTCCCCTGGCCCCCGGCGGGCTTCCACGGTTCGCACCGCGCTGCGCCAATCGTCCTTGGTCTGCTCCGCGCGGCCCAAGATCCAGCCGAGGGCGGGAAGGGACCAAAGGCTCCACGCCAGCAGGATGGGAATGATCGCCCCGCGTGCCCGACGGACCGCGTCCGCCCAGCCGATGGCCACGGTGAGCCAGAACCCCAGCGTCGCCCCGATGAAATAGTGAGGGTGGAATTTGGGGTTCGCATACAGGAGGCCCAGCCCCAACGTCAGAGGGAAGAGGCTGAGCGGGAGAAAGAGGACGCGCGCCATCCGTTGGCGGATCCCCCCGATCAGTCCCCCAGCGACGGCCAGGGATCCGGCTGCCAGGCCCGGGATCCACGGGAACCAAGATGGCGGAAGGAACCCGGCCATCCGGGTATGTAGCCCCTGCGCCTGCCAGAGCGTCCATAGGGCCTGGCCGATGTCCAGGACCCCGGGCCAGAACGCGCCTTGGGCCCGGCCCACCCACAGGGCGTGCAGCGCGCCCGGGATCGCCCCGGCGAGGAGGCCCGCTGCCCATGGGAGCCGGGAGGGCCATCGGCGGAGCCCGAGGAGCAGGATCCCCGGGACCATCCAGAGCATCGCGTAGTGGGTGTAGATCCCAGCGAGCGTGGCGAGGAGGACCAACCGAGGGCGCTCCCAGGCAATCGCAAGGAGGACGAGGGCGGTCCAGAGGCCGAGGGCCGCGTACATCCGCGCCTCACGGGATTCCCAGACCCATACGGGGAGCGTGGCCGCCAGGCCCAGGGCCATCGTGCGGGCCTCTCGTGTGCGCCTCAGGCGGACGGCGGTTGCGGCGAGCAGGGCGGCGGTGAGCGTCCCGGCGCCCACAGACGGGAAGCGGGCGGCGAACTCGGAAGGGCCCGCGAGGGCCATCCAGAGCCGGAGGGTGAAATAGAAGAGCGGGGGATGGGCCTCGAGAGGCTGCCAGATGGATCCCCGGGCGAGATCGATGCTGAAGGCCTCATCATACCAGAGGCTGGGCGCGGCCAGCCGGTAGACCCGCAGGCCGAAGGCCAGCCCGAGCAGTATCAGGTCCATCCCGCGCCACATCGTTCGGCTCATCCCCGCTCCCCTGCGCCCAGCGCGACGAAGACCTCCTCCACCTGCGCGGCGATGCGCTCCCAGGTGAACCGCTCCGCCAGCGCCCGCGCGCCCGCCATCAGACGGGCGCGCAGGGCGGGATCCTCCAGGATCCGACGGATGGCTGTCGCCAGAGCCGCTGGGTCCTCCGGGGGGACCAGGAGGATGTTCTCCCCGTCGCGGAGCTCGGGGATCGGGACGCGGGGGAGGGTGCTGATCACCGCCCGCCCGTGGGCCAGGGCCGCCAGCAGCGTCCCCCGCCGGAAGGAGGCGCCGTCCCGATAGGGCAGTGCGCAGGCGTCCACCGCGGCGAAGGCCCAGGCGATCTCCTCCGGGGGACGGTAGCCAGTCTCCCAGACGTGCTCCTGTAGCCCCCGCTCGGCGATGCGCCGGCGGCACCTGGCCGCGTGATCCGCCTGGGAGGGGTCGCTGGGCGCCACCGCGGCGCCCATGTGCACCAGCCCCACCGAAGTCCCCGCGCGGAGGAGCGCGGCGATGGCTTCCAGCAACACATCGAAGCCTTTCGATGGGTGGAGGAAGCCGAAGAAGCCGACCAGCGGGCGGTCGAGGGGGAGGTTCAGGCGGCGCCGGGCCTCGGTGGCGTCGGGGGGGCGGGGCAGGGGTGGGATGTTGCTCCCGATGGGGATGCGCCAAAGGGGGCGGATCCCCGCGGCGCGCAGCGTCGCCTCGTCCTCGTGGTTGGTGACGATCACCCCGTCCGCGCGGCGGGCGAGGAAGCGGATGCTCCATTCCCGGAGCGGGCCGGCCTTGGGGAATAGATAAGGGACGCGCAGGTCGTGGAAGGTGACCACGATGGGCGTCGCCCCGAGCCAGAGGCGGGCGATCGCCGGCCACAGGTTCATCACCCCACTCAGCCCATAGGCCGCCGCCTGATACTGGAGCAGCACGCCGTCCGGGCGCCAGGCCCGCAGGGAGCGCCCCAAGGCAAACCACGCCCGCCCATCCCAGCAGCGGACGACCCGGAAGACCGGGACGGGGGAATGGGCCTCTCCCGTCCCCCGCTGGTCGGTCCACACCGCGACCGTATGCCCCCGCGCCTGCAGGGCCCGCGCCAGCTCGCGCGTGTAATCGCCGACCCCTCCGGGGAGCGGTGGGTATTCGCCGGTGATCAACGCCAGCCGCAACGGGCTTCCCTCGAGTTTGTGGTATAAAAAAGCCAGCGATGACCTTCCCGATGGCGTGCCCCGATGGCCTCGCCTGCATCGAATGGATTCCGCCAGGGGATCCTGGCGGAGGGGTTCGGGGGCGGCCGGGCGCCGGCTGCAGTCAGGGCCATTCCACAGCCCCCACAATTGCGCGGAGCGGGAGGCGATGCGGCTCTCGGTGATCATCCCAGTATACAACGAGCGGGCCACGATCCGGGAGATCCTCCGGCAAGTCCGGATGGTGGGCCTCGCCGATGAGATCATCGTGGTGGACGACGGCTCCACCGACGGGACGCGGGAGATCCTGGCGGAGGAGGCGCGGAACGGGGACTTGCGGGTGATCTTCCACGAGCGGAACATGGGGAAAGGGGCGGCGGTGCGGACGGGCATCGCCCACGCCACGGGGGATATCCTGCTGATCCAGGACGCCGACCTGGAATACGATCCCCGGGATTACCCGAACCTGATCCGCCCGATCCTGGAGGGGCGGGCGGCGGTGGTCTACGGCTCCCGCTTCCTGGGCCCCCGCAAGGCGATGCTCTTCTGGCATATGATCGGCAACAAATTCCTCACGATGGTGACCAACCTGCTGTACGACGCCATCCTGAGCGACATGGAGACCGGCTACAAGGTCTTCCGGGCGGAGGTCGTGCGGGGGATCCCGTTGCGCGCCCGGGGGTTTGAGTTTGAGCCCGAGATCACGGCCAAGATCCTCAAGCGGGGCTACCGGATCTTCGAGGTCCCCATCTCTTACTACGGGCGGGAGTTCAAAGAGGGGAAGAAGATCCGCCCGATCCGCGACGGCTTGAAGGCCCTCTGGACGTTAATCAAGTATCGCTTCGTAGATTGAAAGAGCGGCGCCCGCCTATGGCTTCTTCCGGCTCCTCCTCGGAAGAGACCCAGCTGATCGCGGCCGCGCAGTCCGGCGACCTGGAGGCGTTCAACGAGCTGGCCCGCCGCCACCAGGATCGCCTCTATCACATCGCCTATCGCATCATGGGCGATCACGACTCGGCAGCGGACGCGATGCAGGAGGCGCTGATCGCCGCCTTCCGGGGGATCCGGAAATTCCGCGGCGGGTCCTTCGGGGCGTGGCTCACCCGCATCGTCACCAACGCCTGTTACGACGAGCTGCGCCGTCGCCGCCGCCGGCCCCAGTCGTCCCTCGAGGCGCTGTTCGTGGTGGACCAGAGCCCGGAGGCGGAGATGACCCTCCCGCCGGTGGAGGGGCCGGAGTTCTACGCCGAGCGCCAGGAGCTGGCCGATCTGCTCCACCGCGCGATCCAGAGCCTCCCGGAGGATCAACGGGTGGTCCTGGTGCTCGCCGATATCGAGGGGTATTCCTACGAGGAGATCGCGGAGATCCTTCGGGTTCCGATCGGGACGGTGAAGTCACGCCTGAGCCGGGCCCGGATGCGGGCCCGGGATTTCCTGTTGGCCCATCGGGAACTTCTGCCCGGACGAATGCGTCTCTAAAAACGAGAGCCGATCGCGCCCGGACCGCGGCCCGGCGCGGCGTCCCATCGAGATCCTCAGGGCGACCATGCGCTTCTTTCCCTGGAAGGCCGACGAGCACCGATGGGTTCAGGACCGGCTTTCCCTCTACCTGGACGGCCGGCTGGATCCCCATGAGCAGGCGCGGGTGGAGGCCCACCTGCGCGCGTGTGCGACGTGCGCCCGCTCGTGGGAGACCCTCCGGTGGACGGTGCAGGCCCTCCGAGCCCTTCCCCCGGTCCGGGCCCCCCGTCCGTTGGTGGTGCGGCCGGAGCAGGTTGCCCGCGCCCCCCAGCCGGCGGGATGGTTCCGGCGGGCGGCCTGGGCGATGGCCGCGGCCCTGATCCTGGTCCTGGGCCTGGATCTGGCGCGCTCCATGGGGCGGGCGGCCCCCGGGCCGGCGGCCCCGGCGATCGAGGCCCCGCGTTCCATGCGCGCAGCGTCCGAGGGCCAGGTGATAAGCCCGATCCCCTCGCCGGCCCCGATGTTCGGCCTGGCCGTCGCTGCCCCCACGCCCACCGAAGCGGCCCCGGCAGCGGTCGAGGCGCCGCCATCGTCCGCTCCCCTTCTCCCCCTCCCCCTACTGCGCGCCTTGGAGCTCCTGCTCCTGTTCGGGGCGATCGGGCTGCTGGCCCTGGATCGGTGGCGCGCCCGCCGCCCTTGAGTCGCCTGCTCCAAAGCTTTCCGCAGTTCGTGGATCCTCTCTACGAAAACGAAACACATCGCCGGCGCGCCCAGCCGGTCCCCCGGTTTCCTTCCTTAAGGGAAGTTCGATAAGATAGAAATATGTGGGTCTAAAGGTCCTTCCCCCCGGCGAACGAGGCGGCGAGGCGATGGGCCGTTCGTCCCTTCCCGGTAGGCTCCTCGAATGGACGAAGCGCGGGCAACCTGGGGTGGCCATGGGCGAGGCGGCTTTCGATGAGAGTCGGTAGGAGGTGCGTGCGGATGCAACGGGCCATCCTCGTGGACTTCGGCGGGGTGCTGGTGCGCACCGAGGATCCGAGGCCCCGGGCCGCTTTGGCCTGGGAGCTGGGGATGAGTGTGGGCGATCTGGAGGCGCTGATCTTCGCCAGCGAACTGTCCCTGCGGGCGCAGCGGGGGGAGATCCCGGAGCCGGCGTTCTGGCGGGCGGTCGGGGAGCGCCTCGGGATCCGTGAGGCGGAGGCGATCCAGCGCCTGCGCCAGCGCTTCTTCGCCGGAGATCGCCTGAACGAGCCTCTGATCGCCGCCCTGCGCCGGTGGAAGGGACGGGTCGCCCTGGGGTTGATCAGCAACGCCTGGTCCGGGCTGCGCGAGGTCCTGCAGCGTCTGGGCCTGCTGGAGCTCTTCGACGTGGTGGTGATCTCGGCCGAGGTGGGGCGCATGAAGCCAGACCCCGAGATCTTCCGCCTGGCCTTAGGGCGCCTGGGCGTGGCGCCGGAGGCGGCGGCCTTCGTGGACGATCTCCCCGAGAACGTGCAGGCGGCCCGCGCCCTGGGCCTCTACGGGATCCACTTCCGCGAGCCCGCGGAGGCCCTGGAGCAGCTGCGGGAATGGCTGGACGGATGGGGCGGTGGGTCCGATCGCTCGTAGCGCTTCCGGAGCGCAGATCTGAGGGGGGAGCGACCCCGATGCCGCTGGAGATCCACCTGGACGATGTCGTGCAACTGCGCAAGCCTCATCCGTGCGGAGGGACGGAGTGGCAGGTGGTGCGGGTGGGGGCGGATATTGGGATCCGCTGCCTGACCTGCGGCCGTCGGGTGCTGCTGCCCCGTCGCGAGTTCGAGCGCCGGGTGCGGCGGATCGTCCGCTGCACACGCCCGCCCCTCGTCCCGCCTGCGCCTTCGCCGGACCGCTGAGGTCTTCCCTTCGGCGATCTCTCTCCTTCAGGGGCGGCTGCCGATGAAGCGGATCATCGGATATGGAGGTGGGGCGATCGCGGTGGCGCTGCTGGCGCTGTTCCTGATCGCCGCGTTCTGGCCGGTTCCCCCGGATCTCCCCCCGGGGGGCCTGAGCGATGGGATGCCCGGCGCGACAGGGGCGCTCCGCCGTCCCTTCCCCGCGATGCCCATCCCCCCCGACAACCCGCAGACTCCAGAGAAAGCCGAGCTGGGCCGGCTGCTCTTCTACGACCCCATCCTCTCGGGCGACAACGCCCGGTCGTGCGCGACCTGCCATCACCCTGATCTCGGCTTCACCGACGGGAGGGGTCGCTCGATCGGCGCCGACGGGAAACCGATGCGCCGGGGCGCGCCGACCTTGTGGAACGTCGGCTACCTACGGCGTCTGTTCTGGGACGGACGGGCCGCCTCGCTGGAGGAAGCAGCCCGCCTCTCCCTCGTGGATCCCCAGGAGATGGCCGAGCAGCCGGAGCGCCTGGTCCAGGAGTTGCGCGCCATCCCGGAATACCGGGAGCGGTTCGATCGGGCCTTCGGAGGACGGGACGGATCGGCGGTGACCTTTGAGAACGTGGCGAAGGCCATCGCCGCCTTCGAGCGGACGCTGATCAGTCGGAACTCCCCCTTCGACCGCTTCGCCGCCGGCGATCCCACCGCCCTCACCCCCGCCCAGCGCCGCGGCCTGAACCTCTTCCGCTCCGGGCGCACCCGGTGCTTCGAGTGCCACACCCTTCCCTTGTTCGGCTCCTCGGACTTCCGGGTGATCGGGGTGCCGGATCTCCCCGGGATGCCCGCCGATCGAGGGCGGGCGGAGGTCACCGGGTCGCCCCGGGATGAGCGGGCCTTCAAGGTGCCGACCCTGCGCAACGTCGCCCTGACGGCCCCCTACATGCACAACGGGGCCTTCGCGACCCTCGAGGAGGTGATCGATTTCTACAGGGATGGCGGCGGCCGCGGCCGGGGGATGGACCTCCCCAACCTGGACGCGAAGATCCAGCCCTTCCACCTCAGCTCGGAGGAGCGGGCGGACCTGGTGGCCTTCCTCTATGCCCTGACGGACGAATCCGCCCTCCCGCCGGTCCCCGATGCTGTCCCCTCGGGCCGGCCGGTGGTCCCCCGGCTGGAGAACCCCGGGCGGGCGCTGGCGGCCCGCTATAACGTCGGCGCCCAGGGTGCCCCCGAGCCGCCTCGGATGCCACAGACGTGGGTGGTTCGCCCCGGGGAGTCCATCCAAGCGGTGCTGGATCGGACGGGGCCGGGGGACACCGTCCTCATCGAGCCTGGGGTCTACCACGAGGCGCTGGTGGTGGAGACGGAGCACCTCACCCTGCGCGGGATCTCCCGGGATGGCGAGCGGCCGATCCTGGACGGCCGGGGCGTGCTGGGGGATGGCATCGTGGCGACCCGGGACGGGTTCACCGTGGAGAACCTCATCGTGCGCAACTACACCAATAACGGCATCGTGGTCCCAGGGGCGCGCGGGGTTGTGATCCGGGATGTGGTCACCGAGCACACAGGGGCCTACGGCGTCTATCCGGTGGGGAGCGAGGACATTTGGATCGAGCGGGTGGTGGCCACCGGGGCATGGGACACGGGGATCTACATCGGCCAATCCCGCAACGGCGTCATCCGGGACAGCGAGGCCTACGGCAATGTCAGCGGGATCGAGGTGGAGAACTCTGTGGCTATCACCGTGGAGAACAACTACGTCCATGACAACACGGCTGGCATCCTGGTCTTCGTCCTGCCGAACCTCGAGTCCAAGGTCGGCTCCCGCAACCGGATCGTCGGCAACCGGATCCTTCACAACAACGGTCCCAACTTCGCCAAGCCGGGCGCCATCGTGGGGAACGTCCCCTCGGGGACGGGGATTTTGATCATGGCGGCCGATGAGACAGAGGTTGTGGGCAACGAGATCCGGGACAACGCGACGGTGGGGATCGCGGTGGTCGGCCTGCACCAGGTCTTCCCGAAGGGGACGGTCTTCGATGTGGGGGCCATCCCGGAGCGCAACTGGATCCACGACAACGTCCTGGTGAACAACGGGTTCAACCCGGATCCCAAGGCGCGCGCGGCGGGGCTGCCCGGGGCGGACCTGTTGTGGGACGCCAGTGGGTGGGACAACCTGTGGCGGGAACGTGGGGCGCGTGCCTTCCCGCCCCTGCTGCCCGGGCCGGAATGGCCCGGGCCGCTCCGCCGTGCCTACTGGCGATCGCTCCAGCTCTTGCTCCGGTTGCTGGGATGAACGCTGACGAAGATCCTCAGTGTCCACCAACGGGGCGCGCGCACCGTAACATCCAAGAGACGCCGGGAGGCGATCGGGCTCTTCCCTAATCAGAGGCGGGGTGCACCATGCCGGAGCAGGTGATCGATGGAGATGAGATCGCTTACGCCGTCCACGCGGATCCCGGGGCGCGTCATTCTCTCCTCCTGATCCACGGCGCGGGGGAATGCCGCCAGGTGTGGCCGGCGGCGTTGCGGAACCTGCCCGGGGCCGTCGTCTACGCCCTGGACCTCCCGGGCCATGGGCGATCCCGGGGGCGCGGGCGCTTCTCCATCGCCGGATACGCCGATGCGATCGTCCGCTGGATGGAGGCCATCGGGCTCCCGACGGCGATCTGGGTTGGGCATTCGATGGGGGGCGCCATAGCCCAGTGGGCGGCCCTCCATCACCCTGAGCGGGTGGCCGGGCTGGTCCTGATCGCCACCGGGGCGCGGCTGCGGGTGAGTCCCCGC
This sequence comes from Thermoflexus sp., assembly GCA_041641155.1. Taxonomy (GTDB): domain Bacteria; phylum Chloroflexota; class Anaerolineae; order Thermoflexales; family Thermoflexaceae; genus Thermoflexus. Next base: position 2,092 of record JBEPYX010000026.1, on the reverse strand, counting down.
ATCCTCGAAGGCCTGCGGTCGGATTTCCCTCGGACCGTGGACCTCATCCTGGAGTGGAGCTGGGGGCCGGCGGCGCCGGCCCACTTGGTGGAGGAGGGGCGTCGCATGCTGCTCGCGATGGATCCAGCGGTCGTCGAGGGGGACTACCGAGCATGCGACGCGTTCGATGTGATGGACCGCCTGGGGGAGATCCGGGCGCCGACTCTGGTCATCGGCGGCACCGCGGATCGCATGACGCCGATGAAGTATGCGGAATACCTGGCCGCCCATATCCCCGGGGCGGAGTTGGCCCGGATCGAGGGGGCGGGCCATATGGTGATGCTGGAGCAGCCCGAGGCGGTGGCCGAGGCGGTGCGTTCGTTCCTCAGCCGCCTGGGGTGAGCGGAACAGATCAGGCCTCCCGCGCCTTTTCTCCCAAGCGGGGGAAGCGATGCTGACGATTGGGGTGGACATTGTGGAGATCCGGCGGGTGGAGCGCGCCGTCGAGCGCTTTGGGGAGCGGTTCCTGCGGCGGGTGTTCACGCCGGCGGAGCGGCAGGCGTGCCGCGGGCGGGTGGCCGAGTATGCGGCCCGCTTCGCCGCTAAGGAAGCGGTGGCGAAGGCCCTGGGGGTGGGCCTGCGGATCATGGCCCGCGAAGGGATTGGGTTCCACGATGTGGAGATCCTGCCTGACCACCGGGGGCAGCCCCACGTGCACCTGCGGGGCTGGGCGGCCGAGTGCGCGCGGGTGCTGGGCCTGAAGCGATGGGCGGTGAGCATGACCCACGACGGCGGCTTCGCCATCGCCGTGGTAGTCTCCATCGGGCCCTGAGGCGCGGACAGCGGGGTCTCCACCCGGGACGAGCGAGGAGCGCCATGGCGCACATCCTATGGCTGCGTCCGGCAGAGCACTCTCCGGTCCCCCCAGACCCCCACGATGTGCGGGTGGCGGATCTTCGAGCGGAGTCGCCGGAGGCGGCGCATGTCGCTCTCCTCGGCGTCCCCTTCGACACCGCGGCGATCGGCCGCCGGGGGGCGCGCGAGGCCCCGGCGGCGATCCGGCGCGCCCTCTTCCGCATGACCGCGTTCGATCTGGAAAGCGGCGTGGATCTGGCGGAGCGGCTGCGGTGGGTGGACCTGGGGGATGTGGCGGTGATGCACGGGGATCCCCACGAGACCCACCGCCGGACGGCGGCTGTGGTGGCGGAGGTAGCCCGCCGTGGGCTGCGCCCTCTGATCCTGGGGGGCGATCACAGCCTCTCTTACGCCACGATCCGCGGCCTGCAGGAGGGGCTCGGGGGCAAGCCGATCGGCGTGGTTCAGTTCGACGCCCATCACGACCTGCGGGAGCCCCTGGAGGGGGAGATCACCAGCGGGACCCCCTTCCGGCGCCTGTTGGAGGAGGGGATCCTGGAGGGACGGCGGCTGGTCCAGATCGGGCTGCTGGGCGGGCGCAACAGCCGGTTCTACGCCGAGGCCGCGCGCCGGTATGGGATCCGGACGATCCCGGCGGCCCGCGTCCACCGAGGGGAGCTGGAGGCGATCGTCGCGGAAGCGCTCGCGGCGGCCGCCGAGGGGACGGCCGGCTTCTTCATCAGCTTCGATATGGACGTGTTCGACCCGGCGTATGCGCCGGGCGTCTCCGCCCTCAGCCCGGGGGGGCTGACGGCCATGGAGGGCCTGACCCTGATGCGGCGTCTGGCCGCCCATCCGGCCTGTCTGGGGATGGATCTGGTGGAAGCCGCCCCGCCACTGGATCCGGACGGCCGCACCGTGGCCCTGGCGGCAGCCGTCGCCTACGCCTTCCTGGTGGGGCAGGGGGCAGCGCGACGTTGAGGCCGCCCGCGGGGACCAAGGGCGATGGTCAGGCAGGAGGCGAAGATGTGGACCGTTGAGCTGGGGCGCACCGGCGTCCGGTTGCCCGTCCTGGCCCTGGGGACATGGAACATCCGCGATCCGGCGGCGATGCGGGAGACCATTCGGGCTGCGGTGGACCTGGGGGTCTTCCACATTGATACCGCTGAGCTGTATCCGGGAGCGGAGGAGGTGGTGGGGGAAGCCATCCGGGGGATCCGCGAGCGGGTCTTCCTCACCACCAAGGTGGATCCCCGCC
>JBEPYX010000025.1:0-11009 GCA_041641155.1 Thermoflexus sp. | reverse complement strand
GGCCCTGGGCGGGATCGCCCTGGGGGTCTGGCTGTCCCTGCCCCCCATCGTGGCGGCGGGCAGGGGGGACACCTGGGCCTCCCTGGGCGCCCGCTGCGGCCTGTCGGCGGGCGAGGTCCGGCGGGCCAACCCGGGCGTCGCCCTGCGGCCCGGCGCGGCGGTTCGCCTGCCCGTCCCCCGCTGGCGCTGCTACCTGCGCGCCTGGGGGGTGGAGCGGGCCATGGCGCGGATCCTGGCCACGCCGACGCCCCGGGCGGCGAGAAGGATCGCCGCCACGCCGGCCCCTTCCGGCCCCGTGGAGCGGCGGGACCTGGCGGAGCAGGCCTTCGCCCGCATCAACGCCGAGCGGCAGGCCCGGGGCCTCCCGCCCCTCGCCTGGGACGAGGCGCTCTACCGCCTCGCCCTCGCCCGGGCAAGGGATATGGCGTCGCGAGGATATGTAGGCCACCACGATCCAGAAAGCGGGGAGCCGCTTCTCCCATGCGGCGTGTGCGCCGAGGTCATCTCGGTGGCCACGGATCCGGTGGCGAACTGGAAGACGTCCCCCGGACACTGGGGCGCCCTGATGAGCCCGGAGCGCTCCGCTGGTGCCGTGGCGGTCCTGCGCTACACGGGCCGGCTGCGGGGCACCAGCAACCCGCTCACCGGGCAAACCTTCTCCGTGTCTCAGATCGACGTCGGCCTCCTTCGGTAAGAGCTTGACATACCTTCCGTCCCTGTGGTAAGATAGGGACGGAAAGCGTGACGATATGGAAACGTGACGGCCTGGCCCGTGTGGGCCAGGCCGTCTTTTTTTATCCCACGCCCGGGAGGTTGCAGTGGAGCTTCGGATTCCCAGACTTCTTCTTCTCATCCCCATCCTGGTCCTCATCGGAGCCGGAGCCGTCTTCGGCGCCCGCGCCATGCGGCCCGGGGAGGATCCCGATCTGGAAGTGGCCCGACAGGCCGTGATCCAGATCTATTCCGCGCGCAAGGGGGAGACCTATAGCGCCCTCTCCTCGGATCTGGCGGAGCGCTATCGCCTGCAGGCGGAGCGCATGCCCGAGTGGCAGCGGGGGGCGCGGGTCGAGATCTACGGCGCCGCGCCGGTATGGCGCGGGGAGGGATTCGTGGAGGTGGCCGTGGCCGGGAAGATGACGCCGAACAAGCCCGATGCGGCGGCGCTGCCCATCCGGGTATTCGTTCGCGTCCAGAACGGAAAGGCTGTTGCGGTTTTCTCCTCTCTGCCTTAAGGAGGGAATATGCGCCGGATCATCGTCCTGATGGTTGCCCTGGCCGCCGTGGCCACGGCCACGGCACGGGCGGACGGCCGGGATGGACAGCTCCCCCCGTTTGATCCGTCCCGGGCTGTGCTCAGCCCGGACGGCAAGATGTGGTGCGATCCGAACTGGTGCATCTTCAGCCCCGACGCGGCTCCTCAGCTCTATCAGGGCGGGTGCGCGGCGCTTTGCGGAATGCCCCGCCTGAGCGACGCGGAGGATCCGGATGTCCGGGACTGGAACCTGATCCAGCAGCTCGCCGGAAAGGGCGAGCTGGCCAGCTGGTTCGTGGAAGGCGGGATCTTCCGCGACCAGCCGCGCCTCATGTTCGGCCCCGCCTTCGTCTCCTGCCCTCCGGATCATCCGCTCTGCAAGTCCATCCCGCCCGCCCTCATCGCCGGCGCCCCCGGATCCGGATCCGGCGGGGGCGGCGGGGGAGGCGGCGGGAATCCCGGGGGATCGGCGGAGTCCTGCCCCGCGCCGGAGGCCATCCGCTTCGATCCCGTCTGGCAGGTCCGCTCCCGGCCGGCCTATCCCATCGTCGTCGGCCAGGACCCCCGGCGGGAGGGAATCGTCTATGAGATCGAGGTCCGCATCCCGCCCGTCCTCTACCGCCGATACGAGAAGGAGCCGGACGTCTGCGTCCCGGTCCCCGACGCGGACGGGGACGGGAAGCCGGACCGCGAAGGAACGTGCACGACGCAGATCGGCGATCCCCCCGTTCGCTGGCCCGGGGACCTCAAGCCCGGGGAGTGCCGCCTGGTGGAGGAGCGCTATCCGGAGCCCGTGGAGGGCCAGGGGGCCCTCGCGATGACGTTGCGCAGGTCCTCCATCGAGTGGATCCAGGGAGAGCTCGCCGCCCGGTATCCCGGCGCCCGGGTGAGGATGCCGCGGATCCTGCTTCCGGTTCAGGGCCAGGGGACGGTTCTCGCCGACAAGACCTTCGTGCTTGCGGCCCGGGTCAACCCGAAGCCGGAGGATCCCGGCCTATACGACGTGGAGATCGCCTTCAACACGGCCGGGACCCCGGTCACGGCCCCGCGCCGGATCGAGTGGCGGACGCCGCCGGACCGGCCCCAGCCCGTCTACCTCCTGGAGACCACGATCGTGCGCTGAGGGGGCGGTGGGATGGAGCGGATCCAGGATCTGGCCGTCGTCTACGCCAACGGATGGATCGCCATCGGGCTGTTCCTGCTGGACCGCCTGTTCCCGATGGCGATCCTTCTCCTCTCGGGGGCCTGGGCGGGCCTCATCGAGCGGGGCCTGATGGCCGCCGCCGCCTTCTCGCCGCCCCGGGGCGGGGCGCCCTCGCCCCGCCGGCCCGTCTCCCCGGCCCCCCTGATCCTGGGCGGGCTGGCCGGGATCCTCTCCGTCCTGGCCGCCGCCCTCTATCCCGCCCCCATCCCCCAGATCATCGCGGCGATGTGGGCGGGGGCGCTGGCGCTGGTCCTCCTCCTTCCCTCGGGGCGCTGGGAGAGCGTCCCGGGGGCGCGGATGTTCCTTCTGGGCTACGCGCTGATGCTGCTTCTCTTCCGGGTCTTCTCCGCCTGGACGGAGGCGGCGGACCCCTACCGGTGGGCCGCCGTCTTCGGGTCCACCGGGGAGGCCCGGGAGGCCCTGGCCCGGGGCCGCTCCCTGGTCCACACGGTGTGGACCTGGCTGGCCTGGTTCGGGATCCCCGGGGGGTTCGCCGTGTGGGCCTTCAACCGCATCGCCGCCCTGGGCTTTTCCCTGGCGGATCCGCGGGCCGGGGCGGCCGAGATCCTGCGCCAGATCCGGGGGCGGGGCGCTTCCTCCTGAGCCCGAAGGATCCTTCGAGCCCGGGATGAGGCGCTTCGCGCCTCAACCGTGACGCGCCCCCGCCTTCGGGGCCGGGCGGGGAAGGTGACGCGGAAGAAAACGTGACGAGGAGGTGCGACATGAAGGACACGACCTTCCGACATCGTGGAGGAGGCCCGCCGGATCAAGGAGGCCCGCCAGGCCGCCCTGGAGGACCTCCGCTACCCGTGGGAGGCCTGACATGAGCGAGGTCTGGACGGTCGTCTCGGCCATCACGGTGATCGCCGCCGCCGCCACCACGATGGTGGCCGCCATCGCAGCCGCCCTCCTCGGAGGGCTGCGGCGGCGCGCCCGACACGAGCGCCATGAGCGCTGGGAGGTCGTCCCGGCCTCCCAGCGCTGGTGGATCTGAGCCCACATCCGGAGCGGGAAGGGCCCCGCCCGCTCCGGGAGCGGGCCCGGATCCGGAGGGGAAGGGATGGACGAGGTCCTGGACGTCGAGGTCAAGTATGACGAAGGGGGAAGGCTGCATCATCTGGCCTTCCGGCTGCCGTCGGGATGGCGGGCCGTGGCCCTGGCGGCGCTCAAGCGCCTTCCGCGCTCGAACCGGGAGTCGCCCTCCCTCATCGAGCGGACCCGGAAGGCCCTCAAGGCCGCCTACGGGGCCGGGGTGGATCTGGCGGTCCTCTACGCCGGCCAGCCCGGCCGGGGCGTGGCGCAGCTCTACGGGGCCGTCGCCTTCCATCCCGACCGCGACGAGGCGGTCCGGCAGGCCCGGGAGGGCCTGGCGGTGGTGCTGGCCCAGATGGCGGCGGCTTTCCCCCAGAGCCGCTGGGAGCCGCCGGACATTGAACTCGTGGAGTTCATCCGAAGGGCCTTCGAGGACTACCCCTGCGCCCTGGCCTTTGTGGGCCAGCCGGATCCCCGCGACAGCATCCGCGCCCCCCTTCCGGACCACCCGGGAGGGATCCGCGGCCCGGCCGCCGCCCGGCCGTCGGAGGTCGGGCTGCAGCAGAACGAATACGTCTTCCGCGGCATGCTGGCCCTGGGGAAGCCCTTCCTGGTGCAGTTCCTCTTCTCCCGAGTCGGAAACGGCGATCCCCTGGACCTCTTCCGGCTCATGGAGCGCGTTCGGGCGGAGGCCTCCCTCTGGCGCTCCCGGGTCTCCTCCACGAAAGGCTGGAGCCTGGGGGCGGCGCTGCCCGTCATCCTCTCCGGCCTGGACAGCGCGGGGGCCGGGACCGCCTACGGGGCCTCCCGGACCGAGGGGGCCTCCGAGGGGAGGGCCCACACCGTCTCCGAGGCCGAAACGCGCGGGACCGCCGACACCACGACCTGGGCCCGCGCCGTCACCCGCGGGGAGGCCTGGACCCACGCCGTCACCCGGGGGACCGCCGTGACGGAAGGCACCGCCCACACCACGGGGACCGCCCACACGACCGGCACCGCCGAAACCACCGGGCGCTTCGAGTCCTGGGGGGAGGCGACGTCCGTAACCACGGGGACCGCCTTCACCAGCGGGACCACGTCCGGCTGGAGCGTGGGCGGGGAGGTGGGCGCCCGGGCGGGCCTCTTCGGGGTGGCGGACATTGGGGCCTCCGTCTCCGGCTCCCACTCCTGGGCCGCCTCCCAGGCCGCCACGACCTCCCAGGCGACCACCGCCACCTCCTCGCATTCGTGGGGGATCTCCACGGCGACCACCCGCTCGGAGGCCTTCACCACGTCGGAGGCCTCCACGGCCTCCCGGGCCGTCGCCACGATGGAGTCCACTACGGACGCCCACACCCGCTCCGAGGCGGTCACCGAGATGACCGGCGGGGCCCGCACCGTCTCCCATGCGGTCACCCGGGGGACCGCCGACACCACAATGGAGAGCGTCTCCCGGGCCGTGGGGGTGGTGCAGGGCCAGACGGTGAACGCCGCCCGGGCCGTGGGGCTGGGGCTGGGGATCGCCCCCAGCCTCTCCTGGAGCAGGACCTACCAGGCCGTGGACTACGTCGCCGAGGCGGTGGCCAAAGCCTTAGAGGACCAGATGCGGCTGCTGGACCAGGCGGCCGTGGAGGGGGCCTTCTTCGTGGACGCCTACGCCTTCGTCCCCGACCCGGAGGCGCGGCGGGCTTTGCAGGGGCTGTTCGTCCAGGCCTTCCACGGGGAGGAGGGCGTGGCCACGCCGGTCCAGCCGGTGGCCCTCTCCCCGGAGGAGGAGGCGCGCCTTCGCCGCTTCGCCCTGCGCTTCGAGCCCGTCCCCGATCCGGAGCCCTCCCCCTTCGCCCTGGAGGGCCACCGCTTCTCCACCCTGGTCACCCTGTCGCAGGCCGCCGCCTACGGCGGCCCCGGGGCCTTCGAGGAGGGGGAGGCCGACACCGTTTCCGAGGAGATCCCCCCCTTCGCCTTCCCGAGGTTCGGGGAGGGGATCCTCCTGGGGCATCTCTTCTCCACGGAGCGGGGGGCGCTCACCCCTGCGCCCGTGCGGCTGCCGCGCGCCCGGATGTCCAACTTCGCCGCCTGCGCCGACACCCGGTTCGGCAAAAGCGTCGTCATGGAGCGCCTGGTCCTGGAGGCCGTCCGGGAGTGGCGGTTCCGTGCCGTTGTCCTGGACTTCGGGCTGGGGTGGCGCAAGCTGATCCGCCTGCTGGATCCGGATCGGGCCGAGGTCTGGGGCCTTTCGCCCCAGAGCCCCCGGCCCATCCGCTGGAACCCGCTGCAGATCGGAAGGCGAATTCTCCCGGAGGCCCAGCTCGAGGCCACATGCGAGATCATCGCCTCGGCCGGCCGGATGGGGCCGCGCCAGCTGGGCTTTTTGAGGCAGACCCTTCGGGAGCTCTACGTGGAGGCCGGGGTCCTGGCCGACGACCCGGAGGTCCTGGCCTCCCCCAAAGGCGCGGTCTCCCCCGAGGAGGCCCGCCGGCTCGGGCTTCCGGAGGGCGCCCGCCTGGAGGACCTCTCCCCCGCCGACCGCCAGCGCCTGGCGGTGGAGCGCTCGAAAGGCGTGGACATCTCGCTGTGGGTCCAGCGCCTGCGGGCGCTGCAGGCCCGCTTCTCCCCGCGGGACCCCTCCTTCGCCGCTTTGGAGGGGATCCTGCTGCGGCTCAGTCCTTTCGCCTCGGGGGCCCTGGCCCGGATGTATGGCCGGGGCGAGGGCTCCATCCCCATCGAGGATCTCGCCCTCCCCTGGGGCCTGGCGGTGCTGGAGGGGGGGCTGCTGCAGGGGATGGAATACGTCAAAGCCGTCCTGCTGGGCCTCATCGCCTGGCACCTCTACACGGACGCCGTGGTGCGCAAGCAGACCCGGGAGCCGGGGGCGGACGTCCCCCTGATCTTGCTTTTCGAGGAGGGCAACAAGATCCTCACGGCCGGGGCCGCCGTGGCCGGGGCCGCCGAGGACGGGGCCAGGCCTCAGACGGCCGAGATATTTCAGGCGATGTTTCGGGACGCCGGGAAATACGACATCTACCTGGGGGTGGTGGCCCAGAGCCCTTCGGAGCTTCCGCCCGGCATCCTCTCCTCGTGCAACGTCCTGTTTGTGGGCCAGCTCAAAAACCCCGACGACGTCCGCGCGGCCCTGGCCGCCCTGGGGCGCTCCCCCCAGGGCTACGTGGACACGGCCTACATGCGCTTCGTCGAGTCCATGCCCCAGGCGATGTTCATCGGGAAGTTCGGCCTGGGGCGCTCCCGGGAGGAGACCGAGCCCTTCCTCTTTCGTCCCTTAATGGTCGAGGCCGACATGCCTTCGGACGAGGAGATCCGGCGCCGCTTCGGCGCCATCCCCACACGACCCACAGGAGGCGAACGATGGGCAGCAAGCGAGGGTTCCTCTTCGCCGGCGCCGCCGGCGTCGTGACGTTTCTTCTTTCGGCGGCCTTCCTCGCCGCCGTCCGCGCCAGCGCCCCCACCGTGGTGGCCGCCCGGCCGCTGGGGGCGGGCACGCGCCTTTCGGAGGCGGACGTGGTGGTCCGCCAGATCCCCGCCGCCGCCCGCCTCCCGGGGGCGCTGTCGGACCCGAAGCAGGCGGTCGGAAAGGTGCTTTCTTTCGCCCGGGCGGAGGGGGACCAGATCACGGCCGCCATGCTGGGGGAGGGGGCCTACGGGATCGCCGCGGCCCTCTCGCCTCAAACCCGGGCCGTGGCCGTCAAGGTGGACCAGTCCTCCGGGCTCCTCGGGATCCTGCGGCCGGGGGACCGGGTCACCGTCATCGCCGTGGTGGACCCCTCCGAGCTGGGCTTCGCCCGCTCCGCCCTCGCCCCCGCGGCGGCCGTCACCGGAACCCTGGAGGGGCCGCCCGCCGGCCCGGCCGCCCGGGTGGTGCTGTCGGGCCTGAAGGTCCTGCTGGTGCCCTCCACCTTCCGCTACGAGGAGGAGTCCCCCGCCCGCGGCGGCCCGGCGGCCCTGGCGCCGCTGCGCAGCCTCTCCGCCCGGGAGGGCGTGGTCCTGCTGGAGGCCCCCATCGAGCCCGTGGAGGCCGCCCCCGGGCTGCGGATCTCCCCGGTGGAGCTTCTGGCCCTTCTCGACGCCAAAGCGCGCATCCACCTCGCCCTTGAGCCCCCGGAGGGCGGCACGCCCGTGTCGGTGGGGGTGACGCTCGAGCGCATCGCCTCGTTCGCTTCGGGAGGAGGGACGCCATGAGCGAGAAGGTCCGCGTCTTCCTTTCGGCCGCCGGCCAGGAGGCCCTGGCCGCCCTCTACGGGACGGCCCTGCAGGATCCGCGCTTCTCCGTCGTGGGCCTGGCGCCCACGGCCGAGCTCTTGATGGCCCAGCTTCCCGCCAGCGCCGCCGAGGCCGCCCTGGTGGACCTTGAGCTTCTCATCCCTCTGGGCGAGCGGGGCATCCTGGAGTTCCTGCAGACGAAGCACGGCGGGGCGGCCCTGCTTCTGGCCGCCCCGGCCGCCCTGGAGCCGCTGCGCGGGGCCCTGCTGGCCCTGGACCGGGTCCGGGACGTGATCACCAAGCCCTACGTCCCGGGGGAGGTCCTCTCGCGCCTGTGGCAGATCGCCCAGAGCGAGCGGGCCGCCCGCGCCGCCCTTTCCCCGGCCTCGGCCCTGCTGCCCCAGGCCGGGACGGCCGCCCCGGCCGGGACCGTGGCGGTGGGCACCCACGTCTTCGCCGTCGCCGCCGGAAAGGGCGGCCCCGGGAAGACCACCGTGGCCACCAACTTCGCCTACCGCCTGGCCCAGCACGGGGTGCGGACGCTGCTCGTGGGCTTCGACGTCCCGGACGCCACCGGGATCCAGCTGGGCCTTCCCAAGGCCCCCAACATGGGGGCATGGTTTCGGGCCGGATCCCGGGAGGCATTAATCGCCGCCATCCAGAAAAAGGACGGGATCCTGGACGTCCTGCTTTCCCCCAATGATCCGATCGAGGCCGCCCGCATCGCCTTCGCGGACCTCATCGACCGCGCCGCCCGCTTCGCGGCCGGGATCTCCGGGTCCCCGGAGGCGGTGGTGCGGCGGGCCGTGGAGCAGGCCCTGGCCGCCGCCGAGGCGGGCCGCATCGCCCGCCTGGTGGACGAGCTGCGCTCGCTGCACCCCCCCTACGCCGCGATTGTCATGGACCTTCCGCCCACCCAGACGGAGTGGAACATCCAGCCCTTGATGCGGGCCACGGCGGTGCTGCTGGTGGCCGAGCCCTCCCTCGCCGACGCCGTCAACGCGATTGAAACTCTCTCGATCCTGACGGGGGCGTTGGACCCCCGCTACCGGGTCCCGAAGGAGGCGATCTTTCTCGTCCTCAACCGGGTGGACCCCAAAGACGCCATGACCCCCCAGGCCTTCCGGGAGGGGATCGAGAGCCGGCTGGGATGGGCCCCGCCGGTGGTGGCCCGCATCCCCTACGACCCGGAGGTCCGCCGGGCCCAGCTCTCCTTCGTGCCGCCCGTCACCAAGGTGGACGCCTTCCGGGAGGGGATCGATCAGATCGTCTCGTTCTTCTTCCCCAACCTCGCCGGGAAGGCCCCCGCCCGGGGGCTGCAAATCGGCGGGATCCGCATCCGGCTGGGGGGGAGGTGAGGGATGCTGGGGTATCTGGCGTCGGCGCGCCTGGATGAAGAAACCCGCAAGGAGGTCCTGCGGGAGGCCTCCGGCCGTCTGGCCGAGCGCCACCCCGATCTGGTGGTGCGCGGCCTCGCCTCCGAGGCCGACCGCGCGAAGGCCCTGGAGGCCGCAAGGCTCGCGGTGGCCGAGATCCTCTCCCGCCGGGGCCTTCCGGCCTCCGCCTTAGAGGACCTGGCCCGGGAGGCGGCGGCCCTGGCGTTTGGGCTGGGGTGGCTCGAGCCGCTGCTGGAGCGGGCGGCCCGGGGGGAGGTGACGGAGATCATGATGAACCCGGACGGATCCGTCTGGGTCATCCCGAAGGGGGCGGTCTTCCCCGAGCGGGTCCCCCTCCAGGTCTCCCCGGAGGAGGCCCGCGTCGTGGTGGACAAGCTCCTTTCGGCCGTGGGGCGGCGGATGACCGAGGCCGAGCCCATCGTCTCCGCCAAGATCCCCCGCTCGGAGCGCCTTCCGGCCGGCGCCCGGGTCCACGTGGTCTCGCCCCCCATCGCCAACGGGGACTACCCCGCGCTCAACCTCCGCTTCTACGAGGCCCGGCCGGTGACCTACGAGCGGGTGGTCCTGGAGTGGCGGATGCTGTCCGAGGAGATGGCGAAGGAGCTGGAGGAGGCCGTCCGAAGCCGCCTGCGCATCATGATCGCCGGCGGCACCGGGACCGGGAAGACCACCTTCCTCTCGTTCCTGGCCAACCGCATCCCCCCGGAGAACCGGATCCTGCTGTGCGAGGATCCGGCCGAGATCTTTCTCGACCGCCCCCACGTGGTCTCCCTGGAGGCCCGGCCCCCGTCCCTGGAGGGCAAATACGGGGTCTCCATGGGGGACCTGGTGACGGCCGCCATGCGGATGACCCCCCGCTGGTGGCTGGTGGTGGGGGAGGTGCGGCGGGGGGACGCCGCCATGTGGCTGCTGCGGGCCCAGATGTCCGACCACCCCGGCCTTTCCACCATCCACGCCGACTCCCCCCGGGCCGTGGTGGACACCCTGGGGACGCTGCTGCTCGTGGACATGCGGGTGCCGCTCCAGGGGACCAAGGAGCTGTTCATCCGCGCGGTGGACCTCGTCGTCCAGATCGGCTTCGACCCCTTCGGGCGGCGGCGGGTGCTGGAGATCGCCGAGGTGGAGCCGGAGCTTAAAGGAGGGGATGTCCGCTTCCGGACAGTCTGGCGATATGTCCCGGAGCGCTCCGGCCCCGACGCCCCCGTCTGGGAGAAGCAGAACGCCATCAGCCGCAGGAGGGCATAATGGGCGCGCTCTACCAGATCGGACCGCTGCTTCTTTCCGCCTGGCTGGGGATTCTCGCGGGCTACATCGCCTTCCGGATCCGGGCCGCGCCCCGGCTTGCGGCCTCCCGGACCGTTCGGGCTCTGGCGGCGGTGACGGAGGCCGGCGTCGGGGAGGCCCTTCCGGAGGAGGCCCCGCCCCCCGCCTGGGCCGGCGGGACCGCCCGGCTGGCCCTGGCCGCCGGGGGGCTGATCCTGGGCGGGCTGGCCTTCGGGCCGGGCCCCATGGCCCTGCTGCTTTCCGCCGCCGGCTGGGCCGGGCCGGCCCTCTATCTCTCCTGGTCCCGGAAGCGGGAGGCCGCCCGCATCGAGGAGGACCTCCCCGACCTTCTGGCGTCGCTTTCGGCCAACGCGCGGCTTACGGCGGATCTGGCCGCCCTGCTGGAGGGAGCCGCAAGGGACCTCGAGGCCCGGGATCCGGGCCGCCCCCTGGCCCGGATGCTGCGCCGGACCGCCGCCCGGATCCGCGCCCAGGGGGCCGAGGCGGCCCTGTCGGCCCTGGAGGCCGAAAGCCCCTCCCCCGCCCTCGCCGGGCTGGCCTTCCGGCTGCGGCTCTACGCCCGCCTGGGCGGGGCCTTCGCGGACATCCTCGAAGAGAGCGCCCGGCGGCAGCGGCGGCGGCTGGAGGGCGTGGCGCGGGCCGCGGC
>JBEPYX010000024.1:0-11027 GCA_041641155.1 Thermoflexus sp. | reverse complement strand
CTGAGCGAGACCCGCGCCGCCCTGGAGCGGGAGAACGCAGCCATCGAGGAGGCCATCGCCGTGGACAGCGCGGTCCCTCGCCTTCTGGAGCGGGCCCGGGCGATGGGGTTCATCACCGAGGGGAACCCAGGTCTCTTCCTCCCCATCACCCTTCCGATGGAGGGGGCAGGGCCATGAACGAGCCCGCTGCGACGTTGCGCCTGCGACCGGTGGCGGCCCCCCTGGCTGTGCTTCTCGGCCTGGCGGTGATCCGTCTGACCTACTTGTCCTTCTACGCGCCGGAGGACGCCCTCGGCGTTCAAGCCCTGGAGCTCCGCCTGGAGGCCCGTCGGGGCCGCATCCTGGATCGGAACGGCGCCGTGTTGGCGATGGACACGCCGCGGTATCAGGTGGTCCTGGAGTATCCGCCGGTCGCCTCCGGCGGGGATCCTGAGCGCCGGTCGAGATGGCTGCAGCGGGTGGATAGCCTCCTCAGCCCTCTCCTCGGCCTCTCCGTGCAGGAGGCGGCGCGGGGCTGGCCGGATCGGTGGTGGCAGTTCCCGGTGGCGCGGGAGATCCCGGAGGATCTCGCCCGGGTGATCGCCCAGCGGGTCGAGGAGGCCGGCCTGTGGGGCGTGCGGGTGATGCCGTACTGGAGGCGGGTGTATCCGGAGGGCTCCCTGCTGGGCCCCGTGGTGGGCTTCGTCCTCTTCGCCCCGGACCACCGCGGCGTGGAGGGACGGCGGGGCGGAGGCGGGGTGGAGAAGGCCTACGACGCCTTCCTGAGCGGGAAGCCGGTGATCCTCCGGGTGCCGGTGGATGCCGAAGGCCGTCCGGTCCCACTAAAGGAAGAAGCGCTGGCGGAGCCGGAGCCAGGCGGGGAGGTGGTGCTGACGATCGATCGGACCATCCAGGCGATCGCCGCGGAGGAGCTGGCCCAGGGTCTCCAGGAGAGCGGCGCCCAGCGGGGCGATGTGGTGGTGCTTCGCCCCCGCACGGGCGAGATCCTGGCGATGGTGAGCCTGCCGGCGTTCGATCCGAACCGTCCGGAGACGCTGGATCGCGACGCCCGCAATCCCGCCGTTCAGGATCTCTATGAGCCCGGCTCGGTGTTCAAGATCCTCACCATGGCCGCGGCCCTGGAGGCCGGCGTGGTCCAGCCGGAGACCCGCTATCTGGACCAGGGGTGTGTGGAGTTCGGCGGCGCCCCGATCTGCAACTGGGATCGGGACCGCTATCCGGGGGGTCGGGGGTGGCTGGACATGACGGAGCTGTTGATCTACTCCCGGAACGTCGGCGCAGCCTACCTGGCCCGTCTGCTGGGACCGGAGCGGTTCTACGCAGCGCTCCATGCCTTCGGCATCGGGGAGCCGACCGACGTGGATCTCCCCTATGAGGCAGTGATGCGGGTGCGGGCCTACGGGGATCCGGATTGGCGGGAGTCGGATCTGGGGCGCCAATCGTTCGGGCAGGCGGTCTCCGTGACCCCCCTGCAGATGGCCGTCGCGGTCTCCGCCGTGGCCAACGACGGCCTGATCATGCGTCCCTTCGTGGTCCAGGAGGTCCGGACCCGGGAGGGGGTGCGGCGGACCGAACCTCGGATCCGCCGCCGGGCGATCTCAGTCCAGACGGCGCGGACGCTCCGGGAGATGTTGGCGGCGGTCATCGAGCGCGAGGCGATCCGGGCACGGGTGCCGGGCTATCGGATGGCGGGCAAAACCGGGACGGCTCAGATCCCCACAGCGGTGGGTTATGATCCGCATGGCACCATCGCCTCCTTTGTGGGGTTCGGCCCTGTGGAGGACCCGCAGGTGCTGATCCTGGTGAAGCTGGATCGCCCCCGGCGCTCGCCGTGGGGCTCCGAGGAGGCGGCCCCGGTGTTCGCGCGCATCGCGGCCCGGATCCTCCCCCTGCTCGGGGTCCCGCCGTCCGCCTCCAGCGGGGAGGACGGGCGCTGAGGCGCCCGCTGCGAACGGATCAGCGATCTCCGGTTGGGTAGGCAAGAGATGGCAGGGGAAAGCGAGCTCCGGGTTGCGGTCGAGGGGATGACGCTGGCGGATCTGGCGGAGGCGCTGAGCGGACGCCGACCGCCATGGGAGATGCCCATCCGGCATGTGGCCATCGATTCCCGGGCGTGCGAGGTCGGGGATGTGTTCATCGCGCTGCCGGGGGAGCGGACCGACGGCCATCGCTATGTGGGGGACGCGTTCCGGCGCGGGGCCATCGCCGCGATCGTCCATGAGGACGTCCCGGAGGGTGCGATGACGGTGGATCTGGAGCGGGGGCCGTGGCCGGAGTCCCTGGCGTTCCCGGTTTGCTTCCGGGTCTCGCGCACGCTGGAGGCGCTCCACCGCTGGGCCGCGTGGTGGCGGGCACGTTTCCCGGTGCGGGTGATCGGCATCACCGGGAGCGTGGGGAAGACCAGCACGAAGGAACTGACCTGGGCGATCCTCTCCCGCCGGTACGAGACCCTCAAGACCGAGGGGAACCTGAACAGTGAGATCGGGCTGCCTCTCATGCTGCTTCGGCTCACCCCGCGCCATCAGCGGGCGGTGTTGGAGATGGGGATGTATGCCCGGGGGGAGATCGCGGCCCTCTGCGCCATCGCCCGCCCGGTGATCGGCGTGATCACCATCGTCGGCCCGGTCCACCTGGAACGCCTGGGGAGCATAGAGGCGATCGCCGCGGCCAAGGCGGAGCTGGTCGAGGCCCTGCCGGAGGACGGGGTGGCGGTGCTGAACCGGGATGATCCGTATGTCCGGGCGATGGCCGAGCGGACGCGGGCGCGGGTCTTCTTCTACGGCCTGGACCCGGAGGCGGATCTGTGGGCCGATGAGATCGTGAGCGAGGGGCTGGAGGGGATCCGGTTCGATCTGCATTACCGGGGTGAGACGTTCCGGCGGGTTCGGGTGGCCCTGTTGGGGCGGCATAGCGTGCACACCGCCCTACGGGCCATTGCGGTGGGGATCCTGGAGGGGTTAAGCTGGGAGGAGATCTTCGCCGGCTTGGGGGATCGGCGCGCCCAGCTGCGCCTGGTGGCCGTGCCCGGCCTGCGGGGCTCGATCATCCTGGACGACACCTACAACGCCAGCCCGCCTTCGATGCTGGCTGCGCTCAACCTGCTGGCCGAGCTGGAGGGCCGGAAGATCGCCGTGCTGGGGGATATGCTGGAGCTGGGCGCCTATGAGCGGGAGGGGCATCGGCTGGTTGGGGGGCGGGCCGGGGCGGTGGTGGATCTTCTGATCACCGTGGGGCCGCGGGCCCGCATCATCGCCGAGGAGGCGATGGCGGTGGGCCTGCCGCCCCATCGGGTCTGGACCTGCGAGTCCAACTTGGAGGCGATCGAGATCCTCCGCCAGATCCTGGAGCCGGGGGATGTGGTCCTGGTGAAGGGCTCGCGGGGCCTGCGCATGGAGGAGATCGTGAACGCCCTGTGCAAGGGGTGAACAGGGGACGCCTCCGCAACCTTTTTGGGGTGAGGTGTCTCGGTGGCCCAGGCATTGTTCATGGGAGGCCTTTCCTTTCTGCTCGCGGTGATTTGGGGTCCGCCCCTCATCCGCTGGCTGCGGGCGAACGGGATCGGGAAGAAGATCCGGATCGAGGGGCCCCGGACCCATCGGGTGAAGGTGGGGACGCCCACCATGGGCGGCCTGATGATCGTGGTGCCGGTGGTGGTCCTAACGCTGGTTCTGAACCTCGGGAACCTGATCGCCAACACCGCGGCCGGCCGGGCGTTCCTGCGCCAGATGGGCTGGCCAGGCGATCAGCTGATCGGGCGTTCGATCCTGGTGCCGGTGGCGGCGATGTTGGCCTTCGGGGCGCTGGGCGCGGTGGATGACTGGATGGGCACGCGGGGGAGCGGTGGGCTCCTGGCCCGCCATAAATTCCCGATCCAGGTCGCCCTGGGGACCGCGCTGGCGCTGGTGTTGCATTTCGGGATGGATCTGCGCAGCGTGGCGATCCCGACGGTTCCGCGGAAGATCGACATCGGGCTCTTCTACCTTCCGGTGGCCGTTTTCATCATCGTGGGTTCTGCCAACGCCATCAACCTCACCGACGGCCTGGATGGCCTAGCGGGGATCATCACCGCGACCTCCTTTATGGCTTACGGCGTGATCGCCTACCTTCAAGGGCAGATCTATCTGGCGACCTTCGCGTTCATCGTGGTGGGGGCCTGTATGGCCTTCCTGTGGTTCAACGCCCACCCGGCGCAGTTGTTCATGGGGGATGTGGGCTCCCAGGCCCTGGGGGCGACGTTGGGGGTGGTGGCCCTGATGACCGGCCAATGGCTGCTCTTGCCTGTCGTGGCCCTCATCCCGGTGGCCGAGACCCTCTCGGTGATCCTCCAGGTGGCCTATTTCAAGTGGACGCGGGGGAAGCGGCTGTTCAAGATGAGCCCGATCCACCATCATTTCGAGCTGCTGGGCTGGTCGGAAACCCAGGTGGTGCAGCGGTTCTGGTTGATCTCCATCTGGTCGGCGATGATCGGCGTGGCGCTGGCGTTGTTGTAGATGGCCGCGGGACCGGTGGTTCGGACCGTGACAGGTGAGACGCGGATGCGGACGTTCTCGGGCGCACGCGTGGTGATCCTGGGCCTGGGGCGGCAGGGGACGGCCCTGGCCCGCTGGCTGGTCCAGCAGGGGGCGACGGTGACGGTCAGCGACCGCCAGCCGGCCGAGCGCCTCCAGGGATTCTTGCGCACCCTGGAGGGCCTGCCGATCCGCTATGTGTTCGGCGATCACCCCCTCACCCTGCTCGAGGGTTGCGATCTCCTCTGCCTGAGCGGGGGCGTTCCCCTAGACCTCCCCATCGTCCAGGAGGCGATCCGACGGGGGATCCCGCTGGCCAACGACGCCCAGCTGTTCCTGGAGCGGTGTCGGGGGCGGACGGCGGGGATCACCGGCTCCTCCGGGAAGACGACGACGACGGCCCTGGTGGGGGCCATGTGTCAGGCAGCCGGGTTCCGCACGTGGGTGGGGGGGAACATCGGCAACCCCCTGATCGAGTTCGTGGAGGAGATCGGCCCGGACGACCGGGTGGTGCTGGAGCTGTCCAGTTTCCAGCTGGAGATCATGACGGTCAGCCCGCGGGTGGCGGCGGTGTTGAACATCACGCCGAATCACCTTGACCGCCATCGGACGATGGAGGCCTACATCGCCGCCAAGCAGCGCATCCTGGACTTCCAGGACGTCGAGGACATCGCCATCCTGGGTTATGACGACCCGAACGCGCGGGCCCTGGCGGCGGCGGTACGGGGGCGGCTGCGGTTCTTCAGCCGGGAGCAGGAGGTCACCCGCGGGGCGTTCATCCGGGGGGGGACGCTCTTCCTGCGCCTGGGATCGGACCCTTGGCCGATCTGTCGGGTGGAGGAGGTGCGGCTGCGGGGCCGGCACAACCTATGGAACGTCCTCGCGGCATCGGTGATCGCCGGCAGCCTGGGGGCCGACGTGGAGGCCATCCGGGAAGCGGCGGTGACGTTCGCCGGTGTGCCCCATCGCCTGGAGCTGGTCCGAGAGGTGCATGGGGTACGCTACGTGAACGACTCGATCGCCACCACGCCCGAGCGGGTGCGGGTGGCGCTGGAGGCGTTCGCGGAGCCTCTGGTGCTTCTGGCGGGGGGCCGAGACAAGCAACTGCCGTGGGACGAGGCGGCCCGGGACATCGCCCGGCGGGTGCGGGTGTTGATCTGCTTCGGGGAGATGGGGGACCGGATCGCCCGTGAGGTGCGGGTGGCCCGTTCCCAGATGGGGGAAGCGGCCCTGGAGCGGGTGGAGCGGGTGGAAACCCTTGAGGAGGCAGTGGCCTTGGCCGCCCGGCTGGCCCGGCCCGGGGAGGTGGTGCTGCTCTCGCCCGGGGGGACCAGCTACGACGCGTATCGGGATTTCGAGGAGCGCGGGGCGCATTTCCGCCGGCTGGTGGAGGCGCTGGGATGACCACTGTCCGAAGAAGGTGGTATCGCGCGTCGCTCCCGCAGCGCAGGGTGTGGGGGTTGTCGTCGGGGATCGCCCCGCTGGAATGGGGGCTGCTGATCCTGCTGATCGTGTTGGTGCTCTCGGGCCTGCTTTTGGTTTACAGCGCCACTTACTATCTAGGGCGGCAGTTTTTTGGCGACTCCCTTTACTTCGTCCGCCGCCAGGGCGGGGCGGCGCTGTTGGGGGCGATCGCGCTTCTGGGGCTCTGGCGGATGGACTACCGGCGCCTGCAGCGTCTCTCGATCCCGTTGATGGCGCTGGGGGTGGCCTCCCTGATCGCCGTTCTGATCGTCGGGGAGGAGCGGCTGGGCGCCCGGCGCGCGTTCCTTGAGGGCTCCTTTCAGCCTTCGGAGTTCGTCAAGCCGATCATCATCTTGTATCTGGCCACGTGGCTGCCCACGAAAGGCGAGCGGCTGCGGGAGCTCAGCCGGGGGTTCCTGCCGTTCCTGCTGGTGTTGAGCGCGGTGGTCGTCCCCATCTTCCTCCAGCCGGATCTGGGGACCGGGTTCCTGATCGGGGGGATCGCCGCCGGTATGTTCGTCGCCGCGGGCGCCACCTTGGTGCAGGTCCTGATCGGTCTGCTGCTCGGGGCCGGGGTGTTCGGGGTGTTGGTTCAGGTCTATCCGCATGCGATGGCCCGGCTGCAGAGTTACCTGGAATCCTTTCGGAGCCCGGACGGTGCCCATGCCCATCTCGCCGTGACCTGGCAGGCGATCCGCTCCGGGGGCCTGTTCGGGAAGGGCCCAGGGGCCATCCTCTACACCCTCAGCGGCCGCGTGCCCCTCCCCCATTCGGACAGCGCCCTCGCGGTGGCCGGGGAGGCCTTCGGGTTGGTGGGGATGATCGGGTTGATCGCCCTGCTCACCCTCTGGGTGATCCTGGGGTTCCTGGTGGCCCGGCGAGCGCGGGATGCCTTTGGGGGGCTGCTGGCCTTGGGGGTGACGCTGTGGCTCGCGGGGCAGGGCCTGATCAACTTGGGGGGGCTCATCGGCACCATGCCCTTCGCGGGCGTCCCGTTCCCCTTTCTCAGTTACGGAGGCTCGGCCCTGCTCAGCGAACTGATCGGCGTGGGGCTGTTGCTCAGCGTGGCCAGGAGGATCCGGGATGAGGATCTGGATCGCCGCGGGGGGGACCGGCGGGCACGTCTATCCGGCGCTGGCCGTCGTGGAGGCCCTGCGGGCCGCTGACCCGCGCGTGGAGCTGGTCTGGGTGGGCACGCGCGAGGGGATGGAGGCCCGTCTGATCCCCTCCCGGGGGTTCGAGTTCCTTCCGGTGGAGGCGGGCGGTGTGGTGGGGATGGGATGGCGGCGGGGGATGCGAGGGCTCTGGCGGCTGGCTCGGGGGACCCTCCAGGCGAAGCGGGCGATGGATCGGCGACGCCCCCACGCGGTCTTCACCACCGGGGGGTTCGCTGGGATCCCCGCGGCCCTCGCCGCGGCGTGGTCCGGGGTCCCCCTCCTGTTGTATCTGCCCGACATCGAGCCCGGCCTGGCCGTCCGGCTGCTGGCCCGTCTCGCCGCCCAGGTGGCGGTCACCGTGCCCGAGGCGCAGTCCGCTTTCCGGCGGCCGGTAGTCGTCACCGGGTATCCGGTGCGCCGGGCGCTGGTGGAGGCGGCCCGGGCCCGGGCGGCGGCCCGTCAGCGGGGGCTGGCCCGCTGGGGCTTCACCGGCGAGCGGCCGGTGGTGCTGGTCTTCGGGGGAAGCCGGGGAGCCCGTCGGTTGAACCAGGCAGTCGCCCGCCATCTGGAGACCCTGACGGCGGAGGCCCAGGTGCTCCACCTTACGGGGCCCGCGGATCTGGAGGCGCTGCGGCAGCGGCGGGCGGCGCTGCCGCCCGAGCGCCAGGCCCGCTATCAACCGGTGGCCTACCTGGACGAGGAGATGGGGGAGGCCCTGGCGGTGGCCGATTTGGCCGTGTGCCGGGCGGGGGCCTCCACCCTGGGGGAGTTGCCCCTCTTCGGGCTGCCGGCGGTGCTCGTTCCGTATCCCTATGTGCGGCGCCATCAGGAGCGCAACGCCGCCTACCTGGTCCGCGTCGGAGGTGCGGTGATGATCCCGGATGAGGAAATCGAGGACCGGCTGGGGGCGACGGTGCAGGAGCTCTTGAAGGCCCCGGGCCGTTTGGGCGAGATGCGTCGACGGATGGCGGCGCTGGCCCGGCCGGAGGCCGCCGACCGCCTGGCGGCCCTGGTGGTGGAGACGATCGAGGGGCGGGATCCCATCCCGGCGGAGCTCCGGGCGGGGAGGGGGGAATGATCGCGCTGAACGCGGTCTTCTGGATATTCGTGCTCCTGTTCGCCGTGATCGGGGCGTTGCGGGGGGTGGCCAAGGAGATCCTGGTGAGCGCCTCCATCATCGGCATCATGTTCCTCTTCAGCCTGCTGCAGCAGTTCGCTCCTACCATCTGGGAATCTTTCACCAGAGATCCGGCTACCGGATTTCTTATCGAGACAGTGGCGATCGGCCTGGCGGCGCTTTTCGGCTACGCTGGGCCGGCGCTTTCTATGCAACTGGCCGGCCGGGCCAAGCGGGAGAAAGGGGTGGAGATCATCGCCGGTTTCGCCGCCGGGGCGGTCAACGGCTGGTTGATCGCGGGCTCCGTCCTGTTCTTCCTGCACCGCATGGGGTATCCTTTTCCGGAGTTCATCCAGCCCCCAGAGCCGGACAGCCCGGTGCTGGAGATGCTGTCCTGGATGCCCCCCGCGGTGATCAAGCCGCCGCTCTTGTATTTCGCGGTCGTCATCACCTTGTTCGCGCTGTTGATCTTTTACCTGTAACACTTGGGGGGAATCCGTTGGGACCAACGGTGGGGGCGGGATGATCTCCCTGCGGCCGGGCATGGCCTTCCATCTGATGGGCGTCGGGGGCGCGGGGCTTTCGGCCCTGGCGACGGTGCTGCACGAGGCCGGCTACGCGGTGAGCGGGTGCGACCGCGCCCCGTCGCCGTTCGTGGAAGCCCTGCGCGCCCAGGGGATCCCGGTCCATTTGGGCCACGATCCCCGCCACGTGCAGAGCGCGGAGGTGGTGGTGCGCTCCTCCGCCATCCCGGCGGATCACCCCGAGGTCCGCGCGGCGGAGGCGCAGGGGCGGGCGGTGGTGCGGCGGGAGGCGGTGATCGGCGCGCTGATGGCGGAACGGGTGGGGCTCGCGGTGGCCGGGACCCACGGGAAGACCACCACGACCGCTATGCTGGCCTGGATCGCCATGGCCGCGGGCCGGGATCCGACCTTCATCGTCGGCGGCCTGATCCGGGGGCTGAACCGGAACGCGCGGGCCGGGAAGGGGGAGCTGTTCATCGTGGAGGCCGACGAATACGATCGGATGTTCCTGGGCCTGCGGCCGCGCATCGCGGTGGTGACCACCATCGAGCACGACCATCCGGATTGTTATCCAACGCCGGAGGCGTTCTTCGAGGCGTTCCTGGCCTTCACGGAGCGGGTGCCGCCCGATGGGACCCTGGTGCTCTGCCATGCGGATCCCGGGGCGCGCCGCCTGGCGGATCTCCTGGAGGCGCAAGGACGGCCGGTGGTGCGCTATGGCTGGGGGCCTCCCGCCCGCTGGTGGGCCCGGCCGCTGGGGGTGGATCGCTTCGAGGTCTATCGGGACGAAGAGCGGATCGGGGCGCTCTCCCTCTCGGTCCCCGGGCATCACCACGGCCTGAACGCGCTGGCGGCGCTGGCCGCTGCGGAGGCGGCGGGGATCCCGCCTACGATCGCGCTGGAGGCGCTGGGTCGGTTCCCGGGGACAGCGCGGCGGTTCGAGGTGAAGGGGGAGGCGCGCGGCGTGCTGGTGATTGATGATTATGCCCATCACCCGGGGGAGATCCGGGCCACGCTCCGGGCGGCCCGCGGCCGCTACCCGGGCCGCCCCATCTGGGTGGTGTTCCAGCCCCACACCTACAGCCGGACCCGCGCCCTGCTGGAGGAGTTCGCCCGCGCCTTGGAAGACGCCGATCACGTCATCCTCACGCCGATCTACCCAGCGCGGGAGGTCGATTCGCTGGGCGTGAGCAGCCAGGATATCGTGGAACGGATGGCGCATCCGGACGCCCGTTACCTGCCGGATTTCGACACTGTGGTCGCCTATCTGCAGGAGCACGTCCGGGCCGGGGATGTGGTGCTGACGCTGGGGGCGGGGGATGGCCATCGGATCGGGGAGCGGCTGCTGGAGCGCCTGAGCCTGTTGGAGGGCGACGGATGAAGGCGGAGCGGATCGCCCTCCCGGGGGAGATCTTGGCTGCCACCCTTCAGCGCTGGGGGTTACGGCTATATCGGGACATCCCGTTGGCCCGGTTCACCACCGCCCGGATCGGGGGGCCGGCGGACGCCCTGGTGGTGGTGGAGGAGATCGCGGCGCTGGCGGAGGTGGTGCAGGCGGCCTGGGCGGATGGCATCCCGGTCACCCTGCTGGGTGGAGGCTCCAACGTCTTGGTCGCCGATCGGGGCGTTCGGGGGCTGGTGGTGCTGAACCGGGCGCGGGCGGTGCGGTTCGAGGGCGATGGACGGGTGTGGGCCGCGTCGGGGGTTCTTTTGCCGACCCTGGCCCGGCTGTGCGGGGAGCGAGGGTGGGCGGGCCTGGAGTGGGCCATCGGGATCCCCGGCACCGTGGGCGGCGCGGTGGTGGGCAACGCGGGAGCCCACGGCGGGGAGATCGCCAGTTGTCTGGAGACGGCGGAGCTGTTGCTGCCGGAGGGTGGGATCGTCGCCTGGAGCGCGGAGGAGCTGGCGCTGGGCTATCGGACCAGCCGGCTGAAGACGTGGCCGGCCCCGCAGCGGCCGGTGGTGCTGGCCGCCCGCTTCGCCCTGCATCCCGAGGACCCGGAGGTGGTGCGGAAGCGGATGGCCGCCTTCAACGCCTATCGCCGGCGCACGCAACCCGGGGGGGCCAGCATCGGCTCGATGTTCCGGAACCCTCCGGGGGACTACGCCGGCCGCCTCATCGAAGCAGCCGGCTTGAAGGGGGCGCGGCGGGGCGGGGTCGTGATCTCCACCCTGCACGCGAACTTTTTCATCAACGAGGGCCACGGCACCGCCGCCGACGTGCGGGCCTTGATGGCCGAGGTCCAGCGGCGCGTGT
>JBEPYX010000023.1:0-11151 GCA_041641155.1 Thermoflexus sp. | reverse complement strand
TAGAGGAAGTTGGCAGCGTGGCTCAGGTCGGGGCGGGGGTGCACCGGCGGGAGGCCTTTGCGGGCGCGGCCGATGGCCGCCACCACCGTCGCGATGCGGGAGGTCAGCTTGATGGCCTCCCGCTCGTGGGCGATCAGCGTGTCCTCCTCGGCGGAGTCATCGAAGGCCGCCAGCATCGAGACGGCGGTCCGCAGCACCGACATCGGATGGAAATTGTAGCGGCGCCCGGCGCGCGAGATGAAGTCGTAAACCTCATCCGGGATCTCCCGATACTGCCGGAGGCGCATCTGGTAGATGTCCAGCTCGTCCTCGGTCGGAAGCTTGTCGTAGAGGAGGAGGAACGCGGTCTCCTCGAAGGTGGATTTCTCGGCCAGGACCTCGATCGGGATCCCGTGGTAGATCAGACGGCCGGCAACGCCGTCCACATAGCTCTTCACCGACTCTGCGACGATCACCCCTTCAAGGCCTTTGGCGAAGGAGACCTCGCCCGGCTTCCCGATGTATTTCATCTCCTGGGGGGCTGTCGCGGTGGTCATCGCGACCTCCTGAAAGGTTATAGAAGGCGATACCGGGTCCCCCCTTCCCCCTGGATGGCCTCGCTGTGATTCAACCGGGTGAAGCGAGGCACCGCATGCAGCGGGCGGCAGCCTTCCGCAGCGAAGTGATGCCTCTATGTCCATTCTAATGCGGGAGTGCACGAAGGGCAAAGCCCGTGGCGCTTGGACCGATCGGAGCCTTCAAGGGGCAACGCCCTGCCGCCGGGATCGGCGAAGCCCGATAGAATGGAATGGAAGGATATGCTGCGGCATCCTCCCCGAACCCAAGGAGGGATCCGATGAACAAGCTCACCGTCCGCGACGTGGAAGTCCGTGGCCGCCGGGTGCTGCTGCGGGTGGATTTCAACGTCCCCCTCGCCGAAGGGAAAGTGACCGATGACACCCGGATCCGTGCGGCGTTGCCCACCCTGCAGTATCTGCTGGACCAAGGGGCGGCGGTCATCGTGATGTCCCACCTGGGCCGCCCCAAGCAGCCGGATCCCGCCTTCAGCCTGCGGCCGGTCGCCGAGCGCTTGGGCGAGCTGCTGGGCCGGCCGGTCCAGATGGCCCCCGATTGCGTGGGGCCGGAGGTGGAGGCGATGGCCGCCGCCCTCCAGCCCGGCCAGGTGCTGATGCTGGAAAACCTCCGCTTCCACCCGGAGGAGGAGCGGAACGATCCGGAGTTCGCCCGCCAGCTGGCCCGGCTGGGGGATCTCTGCGTGAATGACGCCTTCGGCGCCGCCCACCGGGCCCACGCCTCGGTGGAGGCCATCGCCCGGTTCATCCCGGTGGTGGCCGGGTTCCTGATGGAGCGGGAGATCCGTTATCTCAGCCAAGCCCTGACCCACCCCGCCCGGCCGTTTGTGGCCCTCCTCGGTGGGGCGAAGATCTCCGACAAGATCGGGGTGATCGAGAGCCTGCTGGCCCGGGCGGATCGGGTGCTCATCGGCGGTGGGATGGCCAACACGTTCCTGAAGGCCCAGGGCTATGCGGTAGGGGATTCCCTGGTGGAGGACGAGGCCCTGGAGACGGCGCGCCGCCTGCTCCAGCAAGGCGGGGATCGGCTGTGGCTGCCGGTGGACGTGGTGATCGCCGACGCCTTCGCCCCTGACGCGCAGGCCCGCGTGGTCCCCGTGGATCAGGTTCCCCCCGGCTGGCGCATCATGGACATCGGCCCGCAGACGGTGGCCCGGTATACCGAGGAGATCCGGCGGGCGGCATTCATCGTATGGAACGGCCCGATGGGGGTCTTCGAGTTCTCCCGCTTCGCTGAAGGGACCTTCGCCATCGCCCGGGCGGTGGCGGAGAGCGGGGCGACGAGCATCGTGGGCGGCGGCGATTCCGTCGCCGCGGTCCACGCGGCCGGGGTGGCCGATCGGATCACCCATATCTCGACGGGTGGGGGCGCTAGCCTGGAGTTCCTGGAAGGCCGCACCCTCCCGGGGATCGCCGCCCTGGCCGATCGGCCGTCCGCTTAAGGAGCCCGGGTCCTGGAGCAGCGCGGGATGGGCCTTCGGTTGGCGCCGTCGGATCGGCCGTGGGTGCGGATGACGATGGGGCGGGCGGAGGTGGCGGAGGACGCCGATGGCCTACGGCTGATGCTGCTCCCATCCCCGGGGGATCGTTACGCCGACGCCCAGCTGGACGATTACGGGGGCACCCGCTTCGTCTGGCGGCCGCCGGTTCGGCTGACGGTGGAGGCGTGCTTCTCCCACCCGGCGGGGGCGCTGGTGGGGACGGCCGGGTTTGGGTTCTGGAATGCGGGGGCGGCGCCCGGCGCCCCCGCCGGGCCGCCCGCCGCCGTGTGGTTCTTCTTCGCCTCGCCCCCCTCCCGTGTGGCCCTGGATCCCTCCGATCCGGGCCGGGGTTGGCTGGCGATGGTCTGGCGGAGCCCGGGCAGGGGGTGGATCCCGTTCCCCGTCTCCCTGGCGCGGGCGCTTGAGCGGCTCCTCGCCCATCCCGCGCTGGCCCGGGCGGCGATCGCCGCGGGAAAGCGCTGGATGTCCGTCTCCCAGCGCTTGCTCCCCATGGATCTCACCCGCTGGCATCGCTACGGGATCTGGTGGCACCGGGAGGGGGTGATCTTTGAAGTAGATGGGGAAGAAGTGCATCGTGCGCCCTTCGCCCCGGCGGGCCCGCTGGGCTTCGTGGCGTGGATGGACAATCAGTTCCTGATCGTGGATCCCGCCGCCGGCCTCTCCAGCGGCCTCCTGCCGGTCCCCGCTCCCCAGGCCCTGCACCTCCGGCTCGTGGAAATCCGATCGGGATGAAGCATCAATCCGCCGCATGCGCTGCAATGGCGGCTCGGGAGAGCGGCTCTCGGTGGGATCCTGGAAAAGCGGAAGGCCTCCGACGGGGCGAAGGGCCTGCTGAAGGCCTTTTCTCCGAAACCGAAATTAAATAAAAATTAAATAAAATGGAAAGGGGCGATGGTGGTGCGTAGCGAACGCCGCACCACCATCGCCTTTTACCGGAAGAACCACCGGGGGCTACCCCCAGGGCCATCGCGGAGGGGAAGGGCTGGCTGTTGACCACGGCCTGCCCGTCCCGGCCTTTGAGCCCAGGCTGCCGGATCCGGAGGGTGAAGATGGTCGCGGTGCGTGCCTTCATTGCGGTGGAGTTGCCCTCGGAGCTCCAGCAACAGCTGGCCGAGGTCCAGGCCCGCTTGCGCCAAGCGCTCCGGGACCTGCCGATCCGCTGGGTCCGGCCGGAGAGCATCCATCTCACCTTAAAGTTCCTGGGGATGGTCCCGGCCTCCCACGTGGATGAGATCGTCGCGGCGTTGCGGGGGCTGGCCCTGGAACGGGGCCCCTTTACCTTCGTGGTGGAGGGGATCGGCTGCTTCCCGGATCTGCGGCACCCGCGGGTGATCTGGGTCGGGGTGTCGGATCCCACCCGCGCCCTGGCCAGCTTCCAGCGCTTGGTGGAGGCCAGCATGCAGAAGCTGGGCTATCCGCCGGAGGATCGCCCGTATCAGCCCCATCTTACGCTGGGGCGGATCGGCCGGGAGGCCACGCCGGCCCACCACCGGCGGATCGCAGAGGTGATCGGGGGGACGACGGTGGAGCGGTTGGGGGAGGTGCGCGCGGAGGAGATCACCCTGATGCGGAGCGATCTGCATCCCCAAGGGGCGATCTATACCCCCATCGCCCGCATCCCGTTGCGGGGGGCGTCCTGAGCGGACCCCGCGTGGGGCCACCTGCGCCCAAGCCCTCCGGATGGTTCACGCCTCGAGGATGTTCTCCACGAACGCGATCGAGATCGGGTGGCCTCTTGAATCGAGGATGACCGCTGCCAGGTCCACCCGCCAGTATGGCTCGGGGCCCTCCAGTTGCGCCAGGTAGGCCAGGGCGGTCTGGAGCAGGCGTCGGCGTTTGCGAGGCGTCAGGCTCTCCTCCGGGGGCCCGAACCGGTCACTGCGCCGCGCGCGGACCTCGATGAAGCGCAGCCACCCTTCCCCCTCGGCGATCAGGTCGATCTCCCCGAAGGGGGAGCGCCAGTTCCGGGCCCGGATGCGATAGCCTTGGGCCTCCAAATGGGCGGCGACGAAGGACTCGGCGGCCGCCCCCAGGGATCGCCGGGAAGGGTTCATCGCCCCTCCGGTTGCCCTTTCAGATGGAGCGGGACATCCGCCAGCCGGAAGCCGTGCCCCCGCACGGTCAGGATGTAATCCCGGCTGGGATCCGCCTGGGCCAGCCGCTCCCGCAGCCGGCGGATCAGGGCGTCCAGCGCCTGCTCCGTGATCCCGCGGGGATCTTCCTCCGGCCAGATGGAGGCGACCAGCTCATCGCGCGAGACGACCGCGCCGCGCGCGAGGGCCAATCGCTCCAGCGCCCGGAACTGCGCCGGGGAGAGGGGGGGATCGATCTCCCGGCCGTTCACCCACACCCGTCGGGCCGCGCGATCGATGAGGAGCGCGGGGGATGAGGCGGAAGCGGGGACGGCCTCGAGGGGCAGCGTCACCTCCGTGCTCACGAACCGCATGCGCACGCACAGGGCGAGGGCGATCTCATCGCCGTCCTTCAGGCGTTGAGGGGTGAACGGGGGGATCGCCTGCCCGTTGAGGTAGGTTCCGTTCTTGCTCCCCAGGTCTTCAATGTAGTAGCCGTCGGCTTTGCGCTGGATGCGGGCGTGCTGGCGGGAGACCTGCCGCTCCGGCAGGATCAGATCGCAGGCCTCGCTCCGCCCGATGAGCAGGACATCCTGGTCGATGGGCCAGCGTTGCCCGGCCAGCTGCCCCTCGGTGATCACCAGCATGGGCGCCTCCGTCCCGGCCATGGCTGCCTCCCAGGCTCCCCGTCCGGACTTGCGCGGAAGGGCCAACGGGGCGATGCGCGTCTCTCTTCCATTTTATCTGGCTCAGGACAAAGGGCCGCCGATTCTCCTTTCCCCATGCGCATCGGATGGACGAAGGAAGGACGATCATTGGGAAGCGTTTTCCTCTCCGGAGGGGGCCGGCTCGATTGGTGATTCGGAGGCGGGAGGAAACGAGGTCGGTCGTGGGGCTGGGCAGCGGGCCTCCGATCCTAGAGGGTGGGGTCGCGGTGGTCCCGGTAGCGTCCTCGCCGGAATCCTTGGTGGCTCTTCAACAGCCCGATCAGGCTGGCTCCGATGGCGAGCCCCGTCCCCACTTGCAGGCTCCGGGGCCGGTAGTGAATCTCCACCCGATGGCGCCCTGGAGGCACTGGGATGCCCCGGAACACCGCGTTGGTCCGGTAGATCGGTGTGGGGGCTCCGTCCACGCGGGCCTGCCAACCGGGGTAGAAAGTATCGGAGAGGACCAATAGGGCCGGCGCATCGTTCTCCACGTAAAACATCCCACCGTTAGGGTTATAGTAACCTACCTCAATCCTCCCATGTCCTGCCCCGTTGAGGTGAGGGCCATCTTGAACCACGGCGACCACCTCGGGGCGGAAGTTCTCGTCCAGCACCCGCTCCAGGGCTTCGCCGTAATCCGTGACCACCTCCGTCCGGTAGACCAGCCAGACGCGCGGGAGGGCCAGGGTGTTGAGGTGGATATCGACGGTGGGATCATCTACATAGACAGGCCAGATCCCCTCGCCGCCAGGTGGGGCGCCCTTGGGGACGACGATGTATTTGACGCCCAGCATCCGGTAGGCGGGGTGGGTGGCCGAAGGGATGCGCCAACGCAGGATGTTGAACTCCCGCAGATCCAACGCGTTGCCTGCCCCCTGGGGGACCTCGAATCCCTCCATCTGCAGGAGGACGGGGGGCCAGAGGTCGCGCGCTGCTGACGCAACGTCGACCCGGAACCATCCGGGATCGGCGCGCAGGAAAGCGATGGCCGATTCATGGGATGGGGTCGGTTGCGGCATCGGCTCCATCTCCGCCCGTGCCCCCAAGGCCACCAGCTCGGCCAGGAGCAGGAGGATCAGGCTGGCCCGTCCCCCGCGGGGGTTTCGACATGCGCTCCATCCCAGCCCGGCTGTCCCCCAGGCCAGGAGGGCGGCGAAGCGCAGGCCGATGAGGGCGTTCAGGCGGGGTGCCCCTTCCGGCACAGCGGACACCCACGTCGGAGCATACAGCCAGAGGAAGAGCCCGCCGGCGACCAGCCCGCCGCCCCAGAGGAGCATAGGCCAGCAGCGGCGACGTCGGAGCACCTCCATCCCTTGAGCCGCCAACACGGCCAGCGACAGCGAGAGGACGAAGATGGCTCGCGCCGTCTTCCAGGACTCGGAGAAGAGGGGGAGGTGGGCCAGACGAGGGTATAACCATCCTCGATAACCCAAAGCGAGCTCATACGCCAGAGCTCCCAGGAGGACCACCGCCCAGGTGCGGCGCTGACCGAGGCTGCCCAAGATCCCTAGGATGGCGAGATACAGCGCGACAGCGCCGACGTAGCCCGTTTCGGCCCGCCCCCATCCCAGCCAGGACTGGTCCACCCCCCGACCGTGGAAAGAGGGAGCGAGGAGATCGATCAGCATCGTTGGGGAATATTCCAAACCGCGGCGCGCTTCCAGCGGTGTGCCAGCCCGCTCGGTCAATGGGAAGCGCTCCAGCGCGGGGAGCAAGGCGGGCGCGGCTAGCGCGACGCCTATGATCCCCGCCAGCGCCATCCGGCCCCATCGCCGCAACCCGTTGGGCCATCCCCCTTCCAGAGCTTGCCAAAGCCCGTACAATCCGATCGTGAGGGCCGCGTAGAACGACAACTGGCCATGTCCGGAGACCAGGAGCAGGGCGATCGGCAGCGCCGCCAAGGGTATCGTGGACGACCGGCGGGCCGCATGGTCTATCCCCAGAAGGGCCCAGGGCAACCAGGCCATCGCGTCGTTGAAGGGCGGGTTCCCCAAATGAACAATAAAGGAATCACAAAACATATAGGCGATGGCCCCCACCAGCGCCGACGATCGCTTGAACTGCCAGACGGGTGAATGCCGCAGATACAGGTAGAGCCCTACCCCGGCCCACCAAAGGGGGAAGAGGCCGCGCAGCATGACCAGAGGGGGAGAGATCAGCCAAAACAACGGCCAGTTGAAAGGGTTCAGCAAGCCAAACTGGATATCGGCGATGATGGGATCCCCGCCCATCATGCGGGGGTTCCAGAGCGGGAACACGCCCTGCCGCACCCACTCCGCAACGAAAGACCAGACCGGATAGAGCATCCCCCACAGGTCGCCACCCCCCTTGGGAAATCGGTAGCCCAGCAGCCAAAGGGGCCAGCAAAAGAGAAAGAGGGCGGCAGCCAGGAAGAGCGGGCCGGCGAGAAGGGTTTGGACCTTGCTGATGGTTTCCTGAGCGGTGAGCGTTCTGACCGGACTCTTGACGTTATGAAACGGTCTTGATCGTTGGCCTGGTTGTCGATGGGGTGCGAGAAGCATGGGCGCTTCTCCCGCATCGCTTTCCCATGTTTCGCAGAGCGACCTGACCGGCCTATCATCATACACCCGATGCCACGCCCGGTGTCCCCGATGGCTTCGTCCAGGGCTCGCGCTCTCGGGGGATTTCGGTTCGGTAGACTTCTCCAGGTGCTCATTGCTCCCCGCTTGCCTTCTTCTTTCGCTCCAACGCGCTTTACCGGCGATGGCGCCTCGGCAACACCTGTGCAGATGCCAGGCCTAATCCTCGCACGAAAACCCGAGGTGATCCGAGCCCCAGCCGGGATACCGGTTGGGGCGGCTCCCGCCTGAGGTGCCCCCGATGAATCATGCGATGGAGCCGGCCATCGGCCGGCTGCGGGGGCGCTCCCCTGGCCGGGGACCCATGGCCCCGTTGGTCGGGGAGGCGCCGGTCATGGCCGTCCTGGGCGCCCTATCCCGGCTTCTGATCGGCCCCGGCCGATGGAGCGCCGCTATCCGGATCGATCGGTGGGGGGGCTGGCGCTGGGGGCCGCTGCGTGGGGGATCGGCCATTGGGGGGCAGTGGGCGCGGGGGCTGGGCTGGCTGGCTCGATAGGACATCGCCCGCCGCACTGTGCGCCAGGGCGGGTCGGTGCGCTCCATCGCGGTCGGCATACTAGCCGGCTACGCCGGGTCGGGGATTGGAATGGGTGTCCGGTGAGGCGAGGGCGGGGCCGCTTGACGAGGCACGGCTGCACGCCATCCTGGTGGGCTTTGTGTTCTCCGATGGGCTTCGGCCACGCCCTGATCCGCTTCCCGGCTTTGTGGCGCGTCGATTTTCCCTTCTTGCCCGCCTTTTACCTTCCCCTTGCGATCCTTCACCTTTCCCTTCTGCTCCGCCTGGCCGGGGATCTGGGCGCCGGGCCGGATGCCCGGCGCATCGGGGGGCTGCGGAACGGCCTGGCCATCCGGCTCTTCGCGCCGGCCGCCACATCCGAGCCTCAAATTTGTGACAAAAATCACTAAAGGGGTGTGATCCTCTCTGCTCACCATGTGACATCCATCAGAGGCGAAAGTTGCGCGGCGTCAACGAGGGAACGCCGAAAGGCGAGGAAAATGAACTTGAACTCGCCATTAGGGGGCGAACGAGGGTTCGATGGATTTCTGAGCTGGTAAGGGGCGAGGGGCGAGAGGACGCTCCTTTGAACGGTGCGGATCGGAGGGGGAGGGCGAGGCTTAAGAGGGTTCGTTGTGCTCTAGAGGATTGGAAGGCGAACCCAGGGTATTGTTCATCTCCCGATGTGGGAGGAGGTATCGTTATGACTCAGGATAAACATTCGGAAGTCGGCCCCCTCGTTTCCGAGGAATCGCGCCGGTCTTTTCTGAGCAAGTTCGCCAGCATGGTTTTCGCCGGCCTGATAGTCCCGGCTGTGTTAGGTGACACCGAGCCGGTACACGCGGCACCGGCTGTCCCAGAGGAAGAGTTGGTTCCTTTGCTGGACCTGCCGGAGCCGGTGGCGGGCGAGGATCCCATCCAGCGCATGATGGAGGACCTGAGGCGAGCGTTGCAGAAGCCGATCGAACAGCGCAAATGGGCTATGGTCATCGACCTGCGCAAGTGTACCGGCTGCTATGGCTGCACAGTTGCCTGTATCACGGAGAACAAGTTGCCCCCCGGCGTGGCTTACCGCGTGGTAATCACCGAAACTCACGGTACGTATCCCAATGTATCTCGGCGCTTTATCCCCCGCCCCTGTATGCAGTGTGATAATCCACCCTGTGTACCCGTGTGCCCGGTGAACGCCACGTGGAAACGCCCAGACGGCATTGTGGTCATCGACTACAACCAATGCATTGGCTGTCGGTATTGTATTACAGCCTGTCCCTATGCGGCTCGGTATTTCGATTCCGGGTTCTTTTACGGCGACTTTGAGGGGGGTGAGCGCCAGCCCTACGAGAAGTTGCCATCGCCGGAGTACGGAGGGGCATGGAACCGATCAGAAGGCAGTTCGCCCATAGGCAATGTCCGGAAGTGCCACTTCTGCCTACATCGCATCGAACGAGGGGAGCTACCGGCCTGCGTCCTCAGTTGCATGGGAAGGGCCACCTACTTCGGCGATATGAACGACCCCAAGAGCTTGGTCTCTGAACTCATCGGACAGCCCAACGTGATGCGGCTGAAGGAAGAGATGGGGACCGAGCCTAAGGTCTTCTATCTGGTTTAGAGGGGTGTGCGATGGTTGCCTTGAAGCATAAACTTCTCTCACGTCGTGACTTTCTGAAGGCGGCCGGCGCCACAGCCGGCGGACTGGTGGCATTGGGCGCTTTGGGCAGCGGCTTCAAGCGAATCAGTCAGGCGGAGGCCCGGCGCTTACAACAAGCGGGGACCAAAATCGTCTACAGCGCCTGTGTGATGTGTCCCGCAGAGTGCGGTATCGCGGTGAAGGTGGAAAACGGCGTGGCCTCTGCCATCTACGGCAACCCCTATGTGCCTTACAACGCCGGCACCCTATGCGCTAAAGGCGCAGCCGGTCTCCAGTTGGTCTATAGCGCCAATCGCATCAAGTACCCCATGATCCGCGTTGGTGAGCGGGGCGAAGGTAAGTTCAAGCGTGTCTCCTGGGATGAGGCGCTGGACTATATCGCCACCAAGCTGATCGAGATCAAACAGAAATACGGCCCCGAAGCGGTGATCATGGACTGCGGCGATGTCACCGACCGGGACCCGTATTACTACCTCTTTCGTGCCTACGGCACGCCCCATACTGTGGAGCATGGCGCCATCTGCGACACGCCACGGCGGCATGGCCCCAAGCTGATGTTCGGCGGCAAGCGTGTGGAGCCAGATATCATGCGCCCCGTGCTGGTGCGCCAGCCGGACGGCAGCCTGAAGAACGACTACACCTACCGCACCCGTCTGATCGTGTATGTGGGCTGGAACCCCTTTACCGCCACCCGCATCAACTACGAGTCGCGCGGCACGGTGGAGGCCAAGCTGGCCGGCGCCAAGATCATCGTCATCGACCCGGCTTTTTCCAATACCGCCACCAAGGCCGACCAGTGGATCCCTATCCGTCCTGGCACGGACGCTGATCTCTTCGCGGCCGTGCTCCGCTACATCCTGGAGAACCATAGCGACACCGATCCCTCCCGCCGCTATATCGACTGGTCCTTCCTGGAGTACAGCCAGGGCTGGGAAGAGTTCTTGGCCGAATTCAAGAGCTGGTGGGATAAGACGGATCCCATCAACGGCCTGAAATATTTCAGTCTGGAATGGGCCGCTGAGCGCACCGGCATAGAGGCGAAGACCATCGCTGAGCTAGCCCATACATTCGGCATCACCAAGCCGGCGGCCTGGGTGTGGGGTATGAACGGCATCGGACATCATTATAACGGTTATACGGCCTCCATCCTCGGCACGGTCCTCAACGTCATCACCGGCAATATGGAAGTTCCCGGCGGGGCGATTGACACCGAGTTGGTCAAGTCGGACAAGGGCGGCAAGACCACCGGCGGCGATTTCCTCAAGCGAGAAGTGACGCGGGTCATCAACGGCCAGAAGGTCACGGGCACTATCGAGGAGCTGCACATGGATCGGTACGGCAAGTGGCTTGCCGCCTGGGACGATGCCGTAGGGGACTACCCTAGCCGTTTCCTGAACGGCGTAGAGATAAAGTATGGTCCTTTCCGCGGTCATAAGTATCCTATTAAGGCTTACTTCATTCGCACCGGCAATCCGATCATCACCGGTTCCAACACCCATAAGTGGATCGAGGCTCTGACGGCCAAGGATGGCGAGGATTACCGGGTCGAGTTGG
>JBEPYX010000022.1:8777-11296 GCA_041641155.1 Thermoflexus sp. | reverse complement strand
GGGGTGCGGGTGCGCACCCCAGCGTTTTTTATGCAGCCTGCACGCTTAATCGCATCGCCTTATGGAACGAAGACGACTCGATCGCTAACACGTTCCTTTCGCCTACCAAAGCTCTGGAGGGAGAGGAATGCCCTGGTTTCGGGTCTTTTGCTGGCTGGGGATCATCGGGTTAATTGGGGGGTGTGCACGGGCCCGCATGCCCTCGCCAGTGGCCCCCGCTCCGGCGTTACGCTCCCCCATGCATCCGGAGTCCGTCTCCCCCCTCCTGCCCCCACCCATGCCGGCCGCGCCATCGACTGTGTATCCGATCGATGCCGACCTCGAGGCGGCAGCCCTTCGGCCTTCCGACTTCCCGTTTATGCGAGCGCTATATGAAATCCGCACAGAGATCCACGATGCGACATCCCGTGGCCTGGAGCTGCGCTACCCCGCGGAGGAGGATCGTTTCCACCCCTTCATCAAAGGGTTTGCGGTCGAGCTCCGCCTGTTTCAGGACGCGCGGCAGGCGTGGGACCGATATGTCCAGCGCTTGGCCGCATGGGAAGGATCGTATCGAGCGCTGTCTACCTCCGCCGATTCGGCGTATCTCAGGATGCAGCCTTCCGCCGAGTCGCCGGGAGGAGGGGTCTGGGTCCATGAGGTTGCCTTCCTACGGGGCAACCTGGTAGGCTATTTAGTTGTGAAGTGGTCGGAGCCTCTGGACCCACGCTTCTTTCAAGAGCGGGTGGATCTCATCTTAAAGCGTCTGGGGCGGGGAGGGTGAGCCTATGGCTCCTCCGCGTGGCCGGTATCTGGTTTTCGGAGCCCCCCGCTTGCCGGAGGAGGCGATCCAGGCAGCGGTGGAGGTTCTGCGCTCTGGGTGGCTGGGGACCGGGCCCCGGGTGGCAGCCTTCGAGAAGGCGTTCTCTCGATACATCGGCGCCCCCTTTGCGGTGGCCGTTGGGTCGTGCACGGCCGCCTTGCATCTGGCGCTGCGCCTGGCGGAGGTGGGCCCCGGCGATGAGGTGATCACCACCCCTCTCACCTTCGCGGCCACGGCCAACGTGATCGTCCACGTGGGGGGCGCGCCCCGTTTTCGCGGATGTGGATCCTCGCACCGGCAATCTGGATCCCGAGGCAGCCCACGCGGCTATCACCCCTCGGACAAAGGCGATCCTGGTTGTCCATTATGCCGGCCGCCCTTGTGAGATGGACGCCTTCAACGCCCTCGCCCGGCGCCATGGGCTCTTCCTGATCGAGGACGCCGCCCACGCCTTGGAGGCCTTCTATAAAGGCCGCAAGGTGGGTGCGATCGGTGATGCTGCGGCGTTCAGCTTTTACCCCACCAAGAGCCTAACCACGGGGGAAGGGGGGATGTTGACGGTGACCTCGGAGGCGTGGGCCGAACGCGCCCGCATCCTTCGTCTCCATGGCTTGAGCCGGGATGCATGGCAGCGCTACAGCGAGGAGCAGTTCCCGGATTACGAGGTGTTGGAGCCCGGCTATAAATATAACATGACGGATATCCAGGCTGCCATCGGGTTGGCTCAGATGCCGTATCTGGAAGGATGGCTGCGCCGCCGGGAACAGCTCTGGAAGCTCTATAATGAGGGGCTCCGGGATTTGGAAGGCATTCGCCTTCCTCCGGAGGATGCGCATATTGTCCACGCCCGGCACCTTTACACCATCCGAGTGGATCGCGGCGAGGCTCCCTTCTCCCGGGACGAGCTGATCCGCCTGCTCCATCGGGCGGGGATCGGAACGGGGATTCACTATAAGGCCCTGCATCTTCACCGCTTTTATCGCGAAGCGTTCGGCTACCGCCCCGGCATGTTCCCCAATGCCGAGCGGATCTCTGAAGAGACGCTTTCCCTTCCCTTAACGGCTCATATGGATGAAGCAGATGTGCTCTATGTGATTGAGACATTGCATCGCCTGTGGAGGGGGGAAGGGGTTTGAAAGGGGTAATCCAGCGCTGGTGGGATCTGTGGCGTTTGGCCCGGCGGCGGCTTCACAGCGAAGAGGACTATCGCGTGTTTCAGCATTATCAGGGCCGCTGGGTGCTGGAGCATCTCATCCGTCGGGGATGTGCGCTTCGAGGGGAGCGAGTGTTGGATCTGGGCTGTGGATATGGAGGATATTCCATCGCCTTGATGGAGAAGGGGGCCCACGTGGTAGCATTGGATCTCGCCCCCCTTCCTGCTCTGGCGAATGTCTTGCCCGCTGTTCAAGGGGATGCGCTACGCTTGCCCTTCGCGGATGCGGCTTTCGACGGCGTCCTCTGCGCCAGTTTGATTGAGCACGTAGCTGATCCCCTCGAGCTGCTTCGGGAGATCCACCGCGTGCTGCGGGCGACCGGATGGAGTTACCTAAGCTTCCCGCCGTTTTATAGCCCGCTGGGAGGACATCAGTTCGCCCCCTTTCATTATTTGGGGGAGCGCATCGCCGTCGCAATCACCCGCCGGCGGAGGTGGTGGGGGCGCAGCCGCTGGGTCCCCCAGCGTTATCCCACCGATCCCATCTCATTCGCCCGCGCGTTT
>JBEPYX010000022.1:0-8767 GCA_041641155.1 Thermoflexus sp. | reverse complement strand
TTACGGCTTGTATCCGCTGACGATCCGGCGGGCCCGTCGCCTTCTGCGCCAGGCCGGGTTCCGGATCGTCCATCAGGGCGTTCGGTTCTTTCCTCTTATTAACCTTTCGCGGCTGCCATTGCTCGGTGAGCTGCTCACCTGGCATGTGGAGTTCATCCTCCGGCCATGAATCCCATGCCAGATCCCCGTCTGGATCTAAAGGCCTTCTGGCGATGGCATGACGCTCGGTTGCCTGGGTGTGACGACCGGACTGCAGAGGCATCTGTTGATCTCATCCACAACCTCTACCGGGGGATGCCGGCCCCGTTCAACCGCTTCTTCGCCATATGGCAGCGTCGGGCCATCGGGGTGCTAGTGCGGGTGGATCCGCCCCGGCCTGGAGAGTGGGTCCTGGACTTGGGATGCGGAACCGGGCGTTGGTCCCGCTTCTTCCAGCGCTATGGGGCCTCGACGGTCGGTGTGGACTTGGGGATCCAGGCGCTGCGCTGGGCGCGTCAGCTTTCCCCGTCCGCGCGGTGGGCGGCGATGGAGATCCCGCGTCTCGGCTTTCGGGATCACTCCTTCGACTGGGTGGTCTCGGTGACGGTCCTCCAGCATCTTCCACACGAGGTCCAGGAGGAAGCGCTCTGTGAGGTCCGACGGCTGTTGCGTCCATCGGGTCGGCTGCTCGCGCTGGAGCTGTGTCGAGGGCGCTCGGAAGGCTTCCATGTCTTCCCAAGGTCGCGCCGGGAGTGGGAAGATTTGTTCACGCGGCTCGGGTTCCGTATTCTCAAAAGGCAGGCAAGCGAGCGGCTGCCGTGGATCCCTGCGCTACGGCGCTTAGCGCGCAGGAAGAGAGGGAGCGTGGCAGAGGAGCAGATGCCTCTGGTGGAGTGGGCTGCCGACCGGTTCCACCGGAGCCCGGTGCTTTGGATTGCGCTCTATCTTTTCCTGGCCATTGCCTACCCGCTAGAGGGCCTCGCCGCTGCTGTGGGCCTGGATCGTTGGGCTCGTTATACCGGCTGGTTGCTGAGGAGGGAAGATTGAAGCGAGTTCTTCTGATCACGTCCTCTTACCCGCTCCGCCCGGACCAGCCTTTCAATGCCGGGGTCCTAGCCCGGGATTTGGCCCTCGGCTTGGCCCGCCGCGGCGATATGATCTGGGTGGTCACCCCTCGGAAGGATCGCCCCATCGAGGACTCCCAACTCCCAGTCTTGGAGTTCCCTTGGTGGGGTGGCTATCGGGAGCTAGCGCCTCAGCCGGTCCACATGCTCAATCTGCTACGGTTCGCCAGCCTGATGATCAGTGGGATCGTTTTCATTCATCGGGTGGTGAGGGCGCTGGAACCGGAGGTCTGCTTGGCCTTGTGGGCCATCCCCTCAGGCGCCTTCGCTTACAGCGTTTGGCGGCGACACCGCATCCCCTATGGGGTCTGGGCGTTGGGTTCAGATATCTGGGGCAGGCGCCGCTATCCATTCGGGGAGGCAGTGGTGCGCCGCATCCTCCGGAACGCGGCCTTCCGTCTCGCCGATGGCTGGCAGCTCGCCCAGGAGGTCGAGCGGCTGGGGGGGAAGCCGTGCGCATTCCTTCCTTCTGCCCGACAGTTGCCTTTGGAGGTGCCGCCGGCCGAGCTTCCCCCAGCGCGCTGGCGCTTGCTTTACGTAGGACGGTTCGAGCGCCAAAAGGGGGTAGATCTCCTGGTGGAAGCTCTCGGCCGATTGCGAGACGAGTGGGCCGGTGTGCAGGTCCATATGTTAGGAGATGGATCGCTGCGGCCGTTCGTGGAGAGGCGTTTGCGGTCATGGGGCCTGGAGGGAAAGGTTCACTTGTATGGATATGCTTCCTCAGAGACGGTGGTGGCGATGATGAAAGCGGCCGATTACTTAGTGATCCCTTCTCGTCAGGAAAGCATCCCGTTGGTTTTTGGGGATGCGATGCGATGTGGATTACCCGTGATTGGAACGGATGTCGGTGATCTGGGGATGCTGATCCGGAGAGGTCGGGTGGGTTGGGTGCTCCTCGAGCCCTCTGTCGAGGCGATCGCGGATGGCCTTCGTCACGCTATGGCCCATCCGGAGCAGCACCCCATATTCCGCGCCAACACTCGCTTCTTGCGAGCGTGGTTCGATACCGATCGGATTGTTGAGGCAGTGGCCAGCCTGCTCGATGGGAGGGACGATGGGCGAGGGCTATCAGCGGAATTATTGGTCGCGCTGGGAAACCTGCAGGGATCCAGAAGCGCGGCGGCGCAAAGCTCGGAAGATCCAATCGGTGCTTGAGGATGCGGTGGCCGGGATCAGCGGATGGGGTGGGCGGGCTCTGGATATCGGTTGCTCGGTCGGGATCATCGGCGAGCATGTGGCGGAGCGCTGGAGAGACTGGCAGGTCTTCGGAGTGGACGTCGATGAAGAAGCCCTGCATATCGCCCGGTCCCGCAGTGGTAGGGTGCACTTCTGCATGGGGGATGGGACACGTCTTCCTTTTCCGGACGCAGCCTTCGATCTGGTGATATGCGCTCAGGTCTATGAGCACGTGGTTGACTGGCGCTCCCTCCTCTCGGAGATCTATCGGGTGCTTCGGCCGAACGGCGTGTGCTTCTTCAGCGGCCCCAACCGCCTATCAGTCGTGGAAGACCATTACGCCCTTCCGCTGCTCGGCTGGATCCCCCGCCCGCTCGCCCATCAGATCGTCCGCTGGAGCGGCAAGGCGCCCTACTATTTTGAGCGTCCGGTTTCCTGGTGGACGCTGAAGCGCGCTCTATGGGAACATGGATTCGAGGTTGAAGACTACACCTACCGGCTGTTGGAGGATCCGCAGCGGTTCGGCATGGAGGGCCGAGGGATCCGGCTGGCCTCGACGGTGATCCGCGCGCTTCCCCGCTGTGTGCGCCGACGGCTCACCCCCATCTTGCCCAACTTCAATCTGGTGCTCCGGAGGCGGGCTTAGCGATCCTGGGAGCGGGTCTCCAGCTCCCGCAGGCGCTCCAAAATCTCCTCCAACAGCCTGCGGTTGTCTCCGATGCGATCGGCCAGGAGGCCGAAGAGGAAGATCAGGAAGGCCAGGATGAGGGAGAGGGTGGCCACGATGAGGGATTGAAGGTGGCCGCGGAGGGCGAAGCCCTCGGTGACGAAAAACCAGCCCAGCCGGGCAAACAGGACCACGCCGATCAGCCAGAAGGGGAGCGAGAGGTAAAAGAAGGCCTTCAGCGGCTCATAGCTCGCGTAGACCCGGATGAGTGTAGCCCCCTGGCGCTTGATGAAGTCCCACACCCCCTGATGGAGCCGGGAGGGGCGAGGGGTAGGACGGGCGTGGATGGGGACGTGGGCGACAGCGAGGCGCCATTTGCCGGCCTGGATCAAGTGTTCCACCGTGTAGGAGAAGTCGGTCAACACCACCAGCCGCATAGCGGCCTCCCGGCTATAGGCGCGGAACCCGCTGGGGGCGTCTGGAATATCTAAACCGGAGGCCCAGCGGACGACGGCAGAGCCGAGGACTGAAAGCCATCGCTTATGCCGTGGGAAGTGCGACAGCCGGGCCACTTGCCGGTCCCCGATCACCAGATCCGCCTCCCCGCTGAGGATGGGCGCGATCAGCTTGGGGATATCGGCCGGGTCGTATTGCCCGTCCGCGTCAAGGTTCACGATGATATCCGCCCCGAGCCGCAGGGCGGTGTCGAGGCCCGTTTGGAAGGCGGCTGCCAATCCCCGGTTGCGCCGGTGCCGCACGACAATGTCCGCCCCCGCCGCGTAGGCTACCTCCCCGGTCCCATCCACGGATCCATCATCCACCACCAGAACCTCCACCCGGTCAATCCCCGGAATGGACCGGGGGATCTCCCGGATCACCGTGCCGATGGTTTGGGCTTCGTTATAAGCTGGGATCTGAACGATCAGACGCATCGCTTCCCCTGCGATTTCAACTCGGGGGCTGAGCGGATCCGGATGTGTCGGGAAGCGCCAGGTGGGTTTGGGATCCTTTCGCCTCTATTATAGTGTGAGGACACCCGGGGGGATGGGCGGGATCTCTGGAGGGAGCCCTCCCGGCCGCGCTGGAGGGCGTTCGCCGACCCCTGGGATTCTTTGGAAAAAGCTCGCTGATGGGACGGAGCGCATGAGGCTTCGGCAAGGCCAACGCCCCTCGTGGGAAGCCATCGGGGTGCTGCTTCTTTCCACTGCTCTCTACGCCCACGGCCTTTCCCTCCCCTCGATCTGGTTCGA
Organism: Thermoflexus sp.; assembly: GCA_041641155.1. GTDB lineage: Bacteria > Chloroflexota > Anaerolineae > Thermoflexales > Thermoflexaceae > Thermoflexus. The sequence goes on along the minus strand of JBEPYX010000022.1, from coordinate 4,571 downwards.
TGAGGGGTGGTCCTGGCATCTGGCCCGGATGGCGATCCCTGAGATGCTAAAGGCCACGGCGGCGGACCGCAGTCCTTTTCTCTATTACCTTCTCCTCCACTGCTGGATCCGGATCGCCGGGGAGAGCGAGTGGGCGCTGCGGGCTCCCTCACTGGCCTTCGGGGTCCTGGCTGCTGCCCTGGCGATGCGCCTCGCCGATCGGGGATGGGGTCGGCCGGCCGGAGCCCTCGCCGCCTTCACGATGGCCCTCTCCCCCTTCTGGCTCTACTACGTCCAGGAAGCCCGCATGTATAGCATGCTGGCCGCCGGGACGCTCGCTGCCTGGACGGCTATGGAGGCCGTCCTCCGCCGACCCTCCCCCCGCCGGTTCGGGGTCTGGACGCTGCTGGCTGCCGGGACCGCCCTGACGCACTACTATGGGCTGCTGCCCGTCGGGGCGATGGCGATCGGGCTGGGCCTCGCTAGCGTGAAGCGCCCAGCGGCCCGCCGCGGCTGGATGGGGAGCGTCCTGGCCCTGGCGCTGTTGATCGGCCCGTGGCTCGCCTTCGCCCGCGGGCGGCTTGTCCAGCCCGAAGCCTTCGTCCGCCCGCCGACCACCGCGCGGGCGGTGCTCGACGGCCTCGCCCACGGGTTCTGGCCCGGGGCGTGGGCCTGGCTCCCGGCGCTGCTCCTCGCCGCTGTCGGGGCCGTCGGAGGCCCATCCGCCCGGCGATGGATCGCCCTGACCCTGGGGATGTTGGCCCTGGCCCTGATCGCCCTGGTCGGGATCTTCCCTCGCTTCGCGCTCTTTCACCCTCGCTATCTCATCTTCCTTTGGGTACTTTGGGTCGTGGGGCTGGCCGGAGGAGCCGTCCGGCTCGGGCGAGCGCTGGGGGCGCGGATGGGCGGGATGGGGCGCTTCGCTCAAGGATGGGCCGGGGGGCTCGCGCTCCTGCCCCTTTGGGGGATGCTGCTGGGCCCCTGGCGGGCATGGCAGACGGATCCCCACCGCGGGCGTGACCCCTACCGGGAGGCGGTTGCCCATGTGGTCCGCCAGATCCGGCCGGGCGAGGCTGCGATCGCCCTGCGGGCGAACTGGGCCGTCCTCTACTACTGGACCCGGCTCGAGGTCCCCACCCCGCTGTTCATGGGCCCGGAGGCGCCGGTGTGGGAGGAAGCGGCCGTCCGGGCGTGGCTGGAGGAGGCCCATCGCCGCTCCGGCCCCCCGGAAGGCCCGTGGCGTCTGTGGCTCTTCGGCTGGCAGCAGGAGGTGGTGGATCCCCTGGGGCTCTTCGACGGGCTCCTCCTGGCGAATGGGTTCGAGGTGGGGGGGGAGCCGTTCGGATCCCTTTGGGTGGCGTATTACGAGACATGGCCGCCCTTCCGTGCCCGCCCGCTGCGCCCGCTGCGCGCCGAGTTCGCGGGCGCGATCCAGTTGCGGGGCGCCCACCTGCGCCCGCCCCGGTGGCCCGGGGATGTGCTGGGGGTGACCCTCGCCTGGGCGCGGGTGGGGCCGGTGCCGCGCCCGCCGCGGATGTTCGTCCACGTGCTGGATCCCTCGGGCCGCCTTGTGGCCCAGCGGGATGGCCCGCTGCCGAACGACTTGGTCCCGATCTCCGGGTGGCCGCTGGATCACGCGTTCCCCGTCTTCGTCCGGGTGCGGTGGCCGCCGGATCTCCACGGGACCTATACGATCCGGGTCGGATTGTACGATGCGGAATCCGGGCAGCGGTGGCCGGCGCGCTGGGACGGGGCGGAGGGGGACAGCGTGCCCATCGAGAACCTTGAGGTCCCCTGAGCCCCTCGCCTCTTAGCGCGTCGCCTCGAGAGAGGCCTCCGTTGGACCCTCGAGGATCTGGCGCGGACGGAACAGGGGTGAGAAAATACACGGAAGCGGGCCGGGCGCGGACGACGGAACGTGCCGCGCCCGGTCGACTATTTTCTTCCGGGTGGATGATGGGGATGGCGGAGCGCCTCTATTTGATCCGACACGGGCGCACGGCGTGGAACGCTCAGGGGCGGATCCAGGGGTGGGCGGATGTGCCCCTAGATGAGGTAGGGCGGGAGCAAGCACGGCGGCTGGCGACGCGCCTCCAGGCCGCGCCGCCCGATCGCGTCCTCTGCAGCCCGCTGTGGCGGGCCTACGAGACCGCCCGCATCCTCGCCGACGCATGGGGGGTCCCCGTGGAGGTGGATGAGCGGCTGAAGGAGCGCGGGCAGGGCCCCCTGGAAGGACGAACGGGGATCGAGCTCGAGGCGCTGTGGCGGACGTGGCGCCAGTTCGAGGAGAACCCGGCGGCGGAGATCGAGGGGGTGGAGCCCCGCGCGGTCTTCGCCGAACGGGTCTGGTCGGCGATGCAGGCGGCCATGGCCCGGCCGGAGCGGTGCCTGGCCATCGTCGCCCACGGGGGGACCTTCAGCATCTTCTTCCGCCAATGGCTCGGGCTGCCCCTGGACCGCCCTTCCCCCTTTCAGTTCGACAACGCCTCCCTCACCGAGCTGGTCCTCCGGGACGGGCGCTGGGTGGTGCAGCGGCTGAACGATACGTGTCATCTGGAGGAGCAGGGATAATGGATGTCCTGCCGCGCGGGGAAGGGCTTCGGGATTCCCAGTAAGCGAGAGTAGGCAAGCGATCTCCGCGGACGGGAAAATGAGTCTCGGGCACAGGGAAAGGCGACATCAGCTCCTTCGCCGAAGGGGATCGGCTAAAATTCGCACAAGCCCTAGATCGCGGGAGGTCCACGATGCGCATCGGGCGGATCATGACCGACAACGGCCCGCAGTTCGTGATCGTCGAGGACGACTGGCTCTACACCCTCCGGGGGGATCCTTTCAGGGGGGAGCTCTGGCGGGGGGCCCCGATCGGCCCAGCCGCCGAAGCAACTTGGCTGGCGCCCTGCGCGCCCTCCAAGATCGTGGCCGTGGGCCGCAACTACGCGGAGCACGCCCGCGAGCAGGACGCGGAAGTTCCCCCGGAGCCCCTGATCTTCCTGAAGCCCCCCAGCGCGGTGATCGGGCCGGGCGCCCCGATCCGGCTTCCCCCCCAATCCCGCCAGGTGGAGCACGAGGCGGAGCTGGTGGTGGTGATCGGGCGGCGGGGGAAGGACATCCCCGAACACGCCGCCTGGGATTACGTGTTCGGCGTGACCTGCGGGAATGATGTGACGGCCCGCGACCTGCAGCGGCGCGACGGCCAGTGGACCCGGAGCAAGGGCTTCGATACGTTCTGCCCGCTGGGGCCGTGGATCGTGACTCACCTCTCCCCTGACGAGATCGGCCGCGCTGAGATCCTCTGCCGGGTGAACGGGGAAGTCCGCCAGCGCGGGAACGCCCGAGAGATGATCTTCCCCATCCCCGTCCTGATCGCCTTCATCTCTTCGGTGATGACCCTGGAGCCTGGCGATGTGATCATGACCGGGACCCCCGCGGGGGTGGGGCCGCTCCGCCCGGGCGATGTGGTGGAAGTGGAGGTCCAGGGGGTCGGCGTGCTCCGCAACCCGGTGACGGCGTAAGCCCCGAAGGCCCATCCGCCGACGGTTTGGCCAGGGGGTTAGACGGTGGTTTGACAGTAGGGGCTGGAGCGGTTACCCTAAGGGGCGCACCGGGGCTTCCAGCGGCAGCCCTTCTGGATCCTGATGGACCGGGAGGATCGGTGGTCGAGGAGCGCACGGATCCGATCCGGGTGTTGATCGTCGGCGAGGCGACGCTGGCGCGGATGCTCGCCGCGGCGGAGGGAGGGCCGCTGCGCCTCGACGTCCATCGGGCCCCCTCGATCCCTGAGGCGGAGCGGCGGCTGGATGTCCTTCAACCGGACGTCGTCCTCCTGGATGGGCGGCAGCCGGATCTGGACGCTTTCCTGAGCCGCCTGGAGGCTCGGGGGATTGAGGGGGTGATCATCGGCCCGCCGCTGCCCGCCCCGGAGATCGTGCGACTGGTGCGGGCGGGGGCCCGCGATTTCCTGCTCGCCCCGCTCGATTGGGGGGAGGTGTGGCAATGTCTCCAGCGGGCCGCCGCGCGGGCTCGGGAGCGCCGCCGCTTTGTCGGGATGGCGGAGCGGCTGCAGCGTCAGTTGCAGCAGCTCAGCGTCCTCTACGAAGTGGGACAGGCGCTGGCCGCCTCCCTCCACGTGGAGGAGATCCTGCCATCCATCGTGGAGGCGGCCATCCACCTGACCCGTGCCGAGGAAGGCGACCTGTGGCTGCTGGACTCAACCGGCGAAGTGCTTCACCTCCAGGTCCACCGGAGTCGAGATGCCGCGGCTGCAGCTCCCATCCCCCCTACGACCATGGCGGTCGCCGACAGCCTCCTGGGACGAGCAGTCCGCACCGGCCGCCCGATCCTGCTGGGCCCGGGGGTTCATCGGCTGGACACCGGGATCCTGGTGCGGTCCCTCCTGTACGTGCCCTTGCGAGCCCACGGCCGCGCCCTGGGGGTCCTCGGGGTGATCCATCGCGTCCAGGAGGCTTCCTTCTCGGAAGCCGATGTCCACTTCCTGACGATGCTGGGGGATTACGCGGCCGTGGCCATCGAGAAGGCCCGGCTCTTCGAGGTGATCCGGCGGGAGAAGGGGAAGCTCGAGGCCATCCTCCAGG
>JBEPYX010000021.1:0-11442 GCA_041641155.1 Thermoflexus sp. | reverse complement strand
CTCCAGCCCAGTGGCAATAGGGGGATCGCGCGGCGCCGATCCGGCTCAAGCGGCCCGGGCCGTCTCGCACAGCTCGTCATATCGTGGCGCCAGCACCGACCAGGTCCGGGCAGCCAGCGCGAGATGCACCCCCTGGGGATCGGTTGGGTGGGATCCCTGGAGGAGGGCGGTCAGCCGCTCCGCGAGATCCTCCGGGCGCTCATAGGCGCACAGCGCCCGGAGCGCAGGAGGGAGCCCGTCCAGGAACCCAGAGCCGGCGGGGGCCAGCGGCCACGGGCCCTGGAAGGCGAGATGCATCAGGTAGATCGAGGAATGCAGCCCCATGCTCCCATCCACCACAGCCCGGGCCGCGGGGATCCAGCGGCGCGCCTCGGGATGCGTCGGGCTCAAGATCCCCAGGATCCGCGCCCGGGCGCCGCGAGGCAGCCGCGCGACCCGGGGGGCCTCCGCTTCCGGGCGCTCGCTGAGGAGGAGCACCCGGAAGGGCTGTCGCTGCAGATCCGGATGGGAGAGGGCGTCCAGAAGGGGGATCTCCTCCGGCTCGCCGCGCAGGAGCCAGAGCACCAGCGGCTCCGGGAAGGTAGGGATCGCGGGCGGGGGAGGGGAGGGCTCGAACCCGGGGGGCAGCACCGCCCCGCGCCGTTCGATCTCCGCGGCGAGCGCGGGGTCATCGGCGGAGAGGGCGTCCAGGACGCGTCGGCGCTGGCCTTCCCCGTGGAAAAGCGACCGCTGGGCCGCCTGAAGAGTCCGGCGCTCGACCGCGATCGCCTCGGGGGGGAGGGGTCCAGGTCGGGCCATCCGGCTCATGTGCCAATAGGCCCAGAGCGGGACGCCAGCCAGCAAATCGGCGGTCGCTTCGCGGAAGACCATCCCGTCCATGCCGTCGGTGATGATCACCAGATCCGGCTGGCCCACGGGCCGGCGGGAGGGATCCGGCGCAGCGGAGCCCGTGAGGTGGCGTCGGATCCGCCGGGCCAAGCCTTCGGCGCGTGCCTGGGCGATCGCCGGGGAAAGCCAGGAGGCCCGAGAGAATATGGTAGGAAGGGTGAAGGCGAGGAGCGAATGCCGGCTGTGGCGGGCCCATCCTTGGATCCACATCCACCGCTCAGCGGTGGGGGAAGGGTCCAGGATCCAGATCCGCATCGCTAGGGCCTGCCTTGATCCTCTTATCAATGCATGCTATAATCGCCGCGGTTTGTGATCCTCGCCACAAGGAGGCGGGCCGTGCTTTCGGCGTATGCCATGGTCGGCCTGTTCCTGTTGATGTCCATCGTCCTGCTGGGGGCCACGTTAATCCTCTGGTGGCTGTTGCGGCCCAAGAAGCCGAACCCCTTGAAATTAGAGACCTACGAATGCGGCGTCCAGACGGTGGGGGACGCCTGGGTTCAATTCCGCGCTCAGTATTATATTTTTGCCCTTATCTTCGTCCTCTTCGATGTCGAGGCGGTGTTCCTGTTCCCCTGGGCGGTGGCGTATCGTCAGCTGGGCCTGTATGCGGTGATCGAGATGGCGTTGTTCCTGTTCCTGCTGCTCGGCGGCCTGCTCTACGCCTGGCGGAAGGGCGCGCTGGAATGGGTGTAGGCCTCGCCCTCCCCGTGGCTTTGCTCCGACCTGGGCCGTGAGCGTCTGGCGATCGTGGGGCAGATGAACCCTGGGGTGTGAGGTCGAGCATGGCTCAGATCTACGATTTCATTTACAACCTGTTCCCCTATCTCGGGGCGTGGCTGCACGGCCTGCTGCAGGGCCTGGGGCTGCCCGAATGGGCGATCACGCTGATCATCGGGCTGATCCAGGCGTTTCTGCTGGCCAACTTCGGCCTGATCGGGTTCGCCGTTCTGACCTATGTGGAGCGCAAGATCATCGCCCGCTTCCAGGATCGTCTGGGACCGAACCTGGCCGGCCCCTATGGGGTCCTGCAGCCTGTGGCGGATGGGATCAAGCTGTTGACGAAGGAAGACACGATGCCGGCAGGGGCGGACCGCTGGGTCTACAACCTGGCGCCGCTGATCATCGCGGTGTGCGCCATGGCACCTCTCGTGGTGATCCCCTTCGGCCCGGGGGTGATCGGGGTTGATCTGAACATCGGCGTCCTCTACGCCTTGGCGGTGGGGGCGGGGGCACTGGTAGGGGTGCTGATGGCGGGCTGGGGCAGCAACAACAAATACGCGCTGTTGGGGGCTTTCCGGGCGGTGGCCCAGCTGATCAGCTATGAGATCCCCTCGGTGCTCAGCGTGGCAGTTGTGGTGATGGTCGCCGGCACGATGTCCACCGTTGGGATTGTGCAGGCCCAGGATGTTCCCTTCCTGTTTGTGCTCCCGCTGGCTGCGCTGGTCTTCCTGATGTCGGGGGTGGCGGAGGTTGGGCGGACGCCCTTCGACCTGCTGGAGGCGGAGTCGGAGATCGTGGCTGGCTTCCACATCGAATACAGCGGGATGAAGTTCGCCCTCGTCTTCCTGGGCGAGTTCGTCCATGCGCTGGTGGTCTCCGCGCTCTTTGCGGTTCTCTTCCTGGGCGGATGGCGGGGGCCATGGCTGCCGCCGTATCTGTGGACTCTGATCAAGACCGGCCTCGGGATCTTCCTGTTCTTCTGGTTGCGGGCGACGCTCCCCCGCATCCGGATCGATCAGATGCTCAACCTAAACTGGAAGTTTCTGACCCCCCTGATGATCTTGAACCTCATCGGGGTGGCGCTGGTGGATAAGGGCCTGCGGGCGGCCGGGGCGAGCGAGGGCCTGTGGGCGGCGGGGATGTTCGCCTTCAATATGGCGATGTTGATCGGGGCCCTCGCCCTGCCGGGCTATCTGGGTCGCCGGGCGCGGATGGCCGCGATGGCGCCCGCCGCGGAGGGGGCGGAGGAGCTGGCGGCCGCGGAGGCCGCGGCGGCCCATTAGCGCCTTCGGGGGAGGATCTTCCGCTGGAGGGAGCGGCCGGACGATGACGCTGATCCAAGCCGTTTTCATCCTCTTCTCCATTTTGACCTTAGGGGCGGGCTTGCTGACGGTCCTCAGCCGTCATCTCTTCCATGCTGTCCTGTATCTGATCGTATCCCTGGTCGGGGTCGCCGGCCTCTTCATCCTCCTGGAGGCGGAGTTCCTGGCCGGCGTGCAAGTCCTGATCTACATCGGGGCCATCTCCATCCTGATCATTTTCGCCGTGATGCTCACACGGGGGATGGCCCGGAACCCGGGCCCGCCCCTGAACAACCAGAGCCTGGCGGCGGCGGTGATCGCCGGGCTCTTTTTCGTCCTCCTGGCCCCCGTCGTGACGGGGTTCCCGTGGCCGCAGGCAGCCCCGGGGGTCCCGGCGGACGCCATCGAGGCGCTGGGGCGCTCCCTGGTGGATCCCAACCAGTTCGCGTTGCCCTTCGAGCTGGCATCGGTGATGATCCTGGTCGCTTTGATCGGGGCGATCTTCATCGCCCGGGAGAAGCGGTGAGGCCGGATGGGGCCGATCGCGGTCAGCCCGCCCGATGTAGGGAGGTTGTGGATGGTCCCCTTGACGTGGTATCTGCTGGTAGCGACGGCGCTGTTTTGCATCGGCGTCTATGGGGTGCTGGCCCGCCGCAACGCCATCGCGATCCTGATGGCCATCGAGCTGATGCTCAACGCGGTGAACCTAAGCTTGGTGGCGTTCTGGCGGTATCTGCACCCGACGGCGACCACGGGGCAGGCCTTCGCCCTCTTCGTGCTGGTGGTGGCGGCGTCGGAGGCAGCTGCTGGCCTCTCGCTGATCATCAGCATCTATCGCAACCGCGAGACCGTCGACGTGGAGAACATCGACCTGCTGAAGGGCTAACCGTCCGAGGTGAAGGGGGATGGAGACCCAGGGAACGATCCTGCCGTTGTTGGCGGCCCTGATCCCCTGGCCGCCTTTCATCGCCTTCGGCTTGATCGCGCTGTTCGCGAACCGTTGGAAGCGCCTCAGCCACACCCTCGCCATCCTCTCGGTGGCGATCTCCTTCGTGCTCTCCCAGATCGTGTTCTGGAACGCCATCCGGGTGGAGCATCTGGGGGAGCATCCGATCGCCCTGCGGATCCCATGGCTCCCGGTCGGGCCCCGTCCGCTGGAGTTCGGGGTGCTGGTGGACCCGTTGGGGGCGGTGATGCTGTTCATGGTCCCCCTGGTTTCGCTGATGATCTTTATCTACAGCGTCGGCTATATGGCGGGGGACCCCGATTACAGCCGCTTCTTCGCGCTGCTTTCCCTATTTGAGGCGGCGATGCTGCTTCTGGTGGTGGCCGACAACCTCCTGATGCTGTTCATCGGCTGGGAGGTGATGGGCTTTTGCTCCTACGCCCTCATCGGCTTCTGGTATCGGAAGCCATCGGCCTACCGCGCCGCCGTGAAGGCCTTCATGACCACACGGGTGGGCGATGTGTTGATGCTGCTGGGCATCGCCTATCTCTACGCCCAGACTGGGACGCTGAACTTCCACGATATCTTGCGCAACCCGGAGACCCTTAGGGCGTTGGCGGAGACGCCCTCTTATGTGGCGGGCCTCTCGGTGGCTGCCCTGGCCTCCCTCTTGCTCTTCGCGGGCACGGTGGGGAAGAGCGCGCAGTTCCCGCTGCACGTGTGGTTGCCCGACGCGATGGAAGGCCCCACGCCGGTCAGCGCGATGATCCACGCGGCCACCATGGTGTCCGCGGGAGTCTACACGACCATCCGGATGTTCCCCTTGCTCCAGGCGGGCCAACACGGCCTGGGCGGGGCAACGGCCTTCTGGGTGGTGGCGCTCATCGGCGCCTTCACGGCGTTCATGGCGGCCACGATGGGGGTGGCCCAGAACGACATCAAGCGGGTGCTGGCGTATTCCACGATCTCCCAACTGGGCTACATGCTGGCTGCGGTGGGCATCGGGGCCTACGTGGCCGCGGCGTTCCACCTGATCACCCACGCCTTCTTTAAGGCCCTGCTCTTCCTGGGCTCCGGATCGGTGATCCACGCGGTGGAGCACGGCCATCACCACGCCGGCCACAGGCACGGCCACGGGGAGCCCTTCGATCCGAACGACATGTTCAATATGGGAGGGCTGGCCCGGCGGATGCCGGTGACCTTCTGGACCTTCGTGGCGGGGGGGCTGGCCCTGGCGGGCTTCCCGCTGATCACCGCCGGGTTCTGGAGCAAGGATGAGATCCTGGGGGAGGCGTTCCACGGCGCCTTCGATAAGGGGGAGCTTCTGCCATTGTTGGTCTTCCTGTTGCTGGCGGCGGCCGCCGTCCTGACGGGTTTCTACACGATGCGCCAGATCGCGCTGACGTTCCTCGGCGAACCCCGCACTGAAGCGGCCGCCCACGCGAAGGAAAGCCCCGCCTCGATGATCCTCCCCCTGGTCTTCCTCGCGTTCTTCGCCATCTTCGGTGGGTATGTGGGGGTGCCGGATGGATTCCCGCTCCTATCCGCGCTGGTCGGGGGGAATTGGTTCCACGCCTTTGTCGGCGGCACCCTGCTGGAGCATCCGGAGGCGCTCCCCTTCAGCCCGGCGCCGGTGTTCGTTTCCTCCCTGATCGCCCTGAGCGGGCTCGCTCTGGGCTGGTTGGTTTACGCCCGCCGGCCGCTGGCCGCCGGCGAGCCGGATCCCCTGGCCCGCCTGGGCCCGGTTTACGACTTCCTCCGGAACCGCTGGTATATCGATGATCTCTATCATCGGGTGTTCGTCCGCCCCACGTTGTGGCTGGCGGAGCGCGCCGTGGCCTTCTTCATGGATCGCGTGCTGATTGATGGCCTCCTCCACGGGGTCGCTGATGGGGTTTGGTCGATGGGGAGCGCGCTGCGCCTCTTCGACCGGGTGGTGGTCAACGGGATCGGCGATGGGATCGGCGAGGCGGTGAAGGCCGCGGGGCGCGAGTTGCGGACGCTGCAAACCGGTCTGGTCCAGAACTACCTGCTGGTGGTCGTCCTGGGCATCCTGGGATTCATCGTCCTCTACACTGTGGCCCCCATGGTGCGGGGGTTCTGAACCCAGCCCTTCCCCGCCGCTGGAGGCTCGGGGATGGGGGGATCCCTTCGGATGGGGGAAGCACGCGATGACGCTTTTCGGGTATCCGTTCCCGATCCTGACCCTGATCACGTTCACCCCGTTGCTGGGTGCGGGGCTCATCGCCCTGACCCCGCGCGATAGCGTCCGCCTGCATCGGGGGCTGGCGTTGTTCTTCAGTTTGATCCCGCTGGCCCTTTCGGTGTGGCTTTGGTTGAACCTCGATCTCAGCCGCCCGGGCTTCCAGTTCGTGGAGCGCGTGGTGTGGTTCCCCCAGGTGAACGCGCAGTATTACCTGGGGGTGGATGGGCTGAGCGTGATGCTGATCTTCCTCACCGCCCTCCTGACCCCCTTAGGCGTTTTGATCTCCTTCAACATCACCCAGGATCCCCGGACCTATTTCGCCCTCTTCCTGGCGTTGGAGACCGGGATCCTGGGGGTTTTCGTCAGCCTGGACTTGCTCTTGTTCTTCCTGTTCTGGGAGCTGGGGCTGGTGCCGATGTATTTCCTGATTAACAACTGGGGGGCGCCGGAGCGGCGGCACTACGCTGCACTCAAGTTCATCCTCTACACGATGGCCGGCTCCCTGGGGCTCCTGCTGGGCATTCAGCTGATCTGGGCGGCCTTGGGCGGGGCCCAGGGCGGGACGTTCGATCTGCTGGAGGTCAGCCGCCGCTGGCCTGCCCTTCAAGGGACCCTGGCGGGGGTCCCCATGGAGGTGGTGAAGGCGATCGTCTTCTGGGCGTTCGTGATCGCCTTTGCGATCAAGGTGCCGGTGTGGCCCTTCCATACCTGGCTGCCGGATGCCCACACCGAGGCCCCGACGGCGGGCTCGATGATCCTGGCGGGGATCCTGTTGAAGTTAGGCGCTTACGGCTTCCTGCGCATCGTCTTCCCGCTCTTCCCGATGGAATCCGCCCGCTTCGCCCTCGTCTTGGCTCTCCTGGCGACTGCAGCGATCGTCTTCGGCGCCTACGCGGCCCTGGGCCAGCGGGACTTTAAGCGGCTGGTGGCCTATTCTTCGGTGAACCATATGGGCTTCGTGGTGCTGGGGATCGCCGTCGCCGGCTATGCCCTGGGGAACCCGGCGATCCGGGATCACGCCTTGATCGCCGTGAACGGCGCCGCCCTCCAGCTGTTCGCCCACGGCCTCTCGTCGGCGGCGATGTTCGCCCTGGTGGGGGTGATCTACGACCGCACCCATACCCGGGATCTGGAGGCCTACGGCGGGCTGTGGGCGCGGATGCCGGTGTATGGGGGGATCCTGATCTATTGCGCGATGGCCTCGGTGGGCCTGCCGGGCCTGGCCGGGTTCGTGGCGGAGTATATGGTTGTGCAGGGGGCGTGGCCGGTGTTCACCGCCCTCACGGCCATCGCCATGCTGGGGCTGCTGATCACCGGGGCTTTCATCATGAAGGCCCTCCAGAAAGTCCTCCACGGGCCGCTGAACCCCCGGTGGGCGCGCCTGCCGGAGATCAGCGCGCGGGAGATCCTGGCCGTGGCTCCCTTGATGGCCTTCATGCTGCTCACCGGCCTGTGGCCGGCGTGGATCGTGCCCACCTTGAACGCGGCCCTGGCGCAGTTGTTCGGTTAAGGCCGGAGAACGCCGGCCCCTGAGCTTGTCCGATCTCCACCGAGGAGCGTGAGGGATGACTATCCCGGCGGTGCCGATCCCGATCCTCAGCTTCATTGTGTTCACGCCTCTGGTGGGGGCGCTCCTTCTGCTGTTGATCCCGCGCCATCAGAAGGACGCTGCACGGGCCTTCGCGGCCGCGGTCTCTGGGTTCACGCTGCTGCTGGCCCTGTGGGCCTTCGTGGCCTACGACCGCTCCGCGGGGGGCTATCAGTTCGTCGAGCGGATGTCGTGGCTGCCCCAGCTAGGGATCCATTACTACGTAGGGGTGGACGGGGTGAGCCTCCCCCTGGTGCTGCTGTCGGCCCTCGTGCTGTTCACCGGGGTGCTGGTGTCCTGGAACATCGAGGACCGTCCCCACGAGCTCTTCGCCTTCATGCTGCTCCTGGCCAGCGGGATCATGGGGGTCTTCGTGGCGCGCAACCTGGTCCTGCTTTTCTTTTTCTACGAGATCGCCATCTTCCCCAAGTATTTCCTGATCGCCATCTGGGGCTCCACCCGCAAGGAATACGCAGCGATGAAGCTGGTCCTCTACACCCTGGTGGGCTCCATCATCGCCCTGGTCGGCGCCCTGGCCCTCTATTTCGTCTCGCCGGTCCGCACCTTCGATATGGATGTGTTGCGGGAGCTGGCCGCGCGGGGCGCCTTCGCCCGGACCGTGGAGGTGTTCGGCCAGGCCGTGCGCTTCGATTACCTGTGGTTCCTGCCGGTCTTCCTGGGCTTCGCGGTGACCGCCGGCCTGTGGCCGTTCCATAACTGGGTGCCCGACGGCCACTCGGCGGCCCCGACAGCGGGCTCGATGTTCTTGGCCGGGGTGGTGATGAAAGTTGGCGCCTACAGCGCCCTGCGGGTGGGGATCGAGCTGATGCCCGGCGGGGCGGTTTACTGGCTGCCGGTGGTGGTCTTCCTGGCGGTGGTGGCCGCCCTCTACTCGGCGGCGATCTCCTTGGTGCAGGAGGACCTCAAGTATGTGATCGCCTTCTCCAGCATCGGTCATATGGCCTTCGTGACCATTGGGTTCGCGGCGATGAATGTGACGGGCCTGACCGGGGCGGTGCTCCAGATGTTTTCTCACGGTGTGATGGCCGCCATCCTGTTCGCGGTGGTGGGGATGGTTTACGATCAGGCCCACACCCGCTACCTGGCCCATCTGGGCGGGTTCGCCCGGGTGATGCCCCTGGCGACCCTAGGGTTCATCCTGGGCGGCCTGGTGGCGATGGGGATGCCCGGCTTTTCCGGATTCGTGGCCGAGTTCCAGGTTTTCGCCGGGATCTGGGCGGCGCGGGAGACGGCCTGGTGGTATCCGTGGGTGGTCATCCTGGCTGCGCCCAGCATCGCCCTCTCGGCCGCCTATATCCTGCGGGCGCTCCAGGCTACCTTCTTCGGGGATCTGGATCTGAAGCGTTACCCCCACGTGCGGGATGTGACTGCCCTGGATAAGGTCGCCATCGTCACCCTGGCGGTCTGGTTCGTCCTGATCGGGGTCTTCCCGCGGGTGATGACGGATCTGATCCAGACCGGCGTGGAACCCATCGCCTCCCTGTTGCAGGGGGCGATGGTGGCCTCGCTGCGTTAGGACCCTGAGGCGCGCGGAGGAGGGGACGAGCGATGGAGTTATCCTGGGGGGCGCATCTCTGGTCGGTCCTGCCGGAGATCGTGCTGGTGCTGGCGACGGCCGGGATCATGGCTGTGGACGCCTGGCTCCCGGAGGGGCGGAAGCGGGAGCTGGGCTACTGGGCCATCGGGGGGCTGGGGGTTGCCCTCGGGGTGACGGTGGTTCAGGCCGCGCAGCTGGCGGTCGGGGTCGCCGCCCCGTATGAGGCGTTCGGGGGGTCGGTGCGGGCCGACCTGGCGGCGATGCTGTTTCGCGTCATCTTCATCCTCTCCGGGATCCTCACCGTGGCCATCTCCATGGATTTCCGGCCGCTCCGCCAGAGCGGCGAGTATTACGTGCTCCTGATGGCCTCGATCCTGGGGATGGGCCTGATGGGGGCGGCGGTGAACCTGGTGACCCTGTATCTGGCGTTGGAGACGGTGGGCATCGCCCTCTACCTGCTGGCGGGGTATCTGCGCGACACGCCGCGCTCGGCGGAGGCGGGCCTGAAGTATTTTCTGTTCGGCGTCTTCAGCTCCACGGTGATGCTCTACGGGCTGGCGTTGCTGTATGGCTTCACGGGGGAGATCGCCTACGCCCGCATCGCCCAGGTCCTGCCTGAGCTGCCGGCCCCCGTCGTCACGGCGGCCCTCTTGCTGGTCCTGGTGGGCTTCGGCTTCAAGGTCTCCGCCGTGCCGTTCCATTTCTGGACCCCCGATGTCTATGAGGGGGCGCCGACGCCGGTGACCGCCTTCATCTCCGTGGCCTCGAAGTCGGCTGGGTTCGCCCTCCTGATCCGGGCGATGATGGAGGCCTTCCCCACGGCCCAGGCGAGCTGGGTGGCGCTGATGGCGGCCCTGGCCTTCGTCACGATGACCGTGGGGAACCTCCTGGCCATCCCGCAGCGGAACCTCAAGCGGCTGCTGGCGTATTCCAGCATCGCCCAGGCCGGCTATATCCTGATCGGGGTGGCCGCGGCCAGCCCGCTGGGGATCGCTGCCTCGATCTTCTACCTGGGGATCTACACCCTGACGAACATCGCCGCCTTCGCCGTCGCGGTGATCATGACGAACGTGACCGGGAGCGAGGAGATCCGGGATCTGGCGGGGCTCTCGCGGCGCTCGCCGGGGCTGGCCTTGGCGATGCTAGCGGCCCTCCTCTCCCTCGGCGGGATCCCGCCCTTGGTCGGCTTCTTCGCCAAGCTTTTCGTCTTCGCCGCGGCCATCGAGAGCGGGCTGCTCTGGCTGGCTATTGCCGGGGTGCTCAACGCGATGGTCGCGTTCTATTACTACATCACCGTTGCCCGAGCGATGTATGTGGACCGCTCGCCGGAGGAGGGAAAGCCAGTCCCGATCCCCCGTCCGTCCCACTTCACCCTCTGGTTCACGGTGGCGGGGGTGCTGTTGCTGACGGTGCTGGTGTATCCACTTTACCGGCTGGCCCAGATGGCGGCACAGGCCTTTTAGCCTTCCAGGAAAACGGTGAAGGTCCGTCCGCCCATCGTCTTTGCAGGAAAAAGTTGCATCCTGGGGTGAATTTTCGAGCTCCCCTCTTGTCAGAAGCGCCAGCGGGAAGGTATCATATAGAGGCTGCTCCTTTGTGATGGATATCACGCGGTTGCCCCTCCTCAGCGGGGTCTCGGTTGGGCGGGGCGCAGCGGGCCTCCGGCCTGGCCGTGAGATCGCTTTCCACTCCCCTGTGAGATCGGATTCGGAATAAGGGAGACGATGAAAACGCCTGGGCGATGGTGGATCCGGGCTTGGAACCTGGCGCTGGCGGGGGCGCTTTCTCAGATCGGATTTATCCCAGTGGTGGCCGTGGTGGGGGCGATGCTGTGTGGGCTCTGGCTGGATCTCCGTCTGGGCACCCGGCCGATTCTGACCGCCGCGTGCATGATCCTGGGGGCTGCCTTAGGCCTGGTGGTGATGGTCCGCGCAGCGATGGCTGTGGCCGCTCAATTCCGTGTGGAGGCCCCTTCGCGACTGGGGAAGCGTGAGGCGGAGCCCTCCGGCTCGCCCGAGGAGCATCCATCCTAATAGGAGGTTCGATCGCCGAGATGGGCCGGCTGATCCGACGGATGGGACCGTATCTGCTGTTGGGGTTGATCGCCATGCTCTCCTGTGGGGTCGGCGGACAGGCGGCCTTCTGGTTGTTGGGCAGCCTGGGGGATCTCCTGCGGGGAGCAGGGGCGACGTTCCGGGATTCCGCCCCCTGGGTCATCGGGATCGCGATCGTAGA
>JBEPYX010000020.1:0-11964 GCA_041641155.1 Thermoflexus sp. | reverse complement strand
AACGAGAGGCTCGGGGGCTCGCCGGTTTGGCCGACCCAAGATGTGAATCCCTGCCGCCGCGCGACCGCATGGAGGGCCAAGTTCAACCGCAACATGTTCACCCACGGATACACGTGGGCGCCAAACCGATCACCGGTGTAACCAGCACCACAACCAGCGAGGCTGTATAAGCAGCTCACCGGGCTATGGGTGAGGCGCCAAATACAAGGCAATCCCCTCATCCCCGCCTCCCCCAAACCTGTCATTGCCCTCCTCCACCCCGGGGCGATGTCGTCGCTTGACAGCTTACCTCCCTGTGCTATGCTGCCTATTAAGCGCTAGAGGGAGGCCGGAAGCCATTCAGCGAACCTCACCGGCATTGGAACGATGTGCCCGATGACCCCACGCGATGGACGGAGGTGGGGATGAACCCATCCGCACCCTCTCCCACTCCGGAAGCCGGACCCGCTGGGGAGGAACGGCAATGGGCGATGCTGGCCCATCTGAGCATCTTGCTGAACCTCGTCACCGCCCTGGGCGGGCTGATCGCTGCGTTTTTGATCTACCTGTTCTATCGGGAGCGATCCCGCTACGTCGCCTTTCACGCCCTCCAATCCCTGGTGTTCCAGTTGATCGCCTGGGTGGGGAGCGGTCTGCTGGCCGCCTGCGCGTGGGGGATCACGATCCTTCTGATCCCATTCATCATCGGCATCTGCTTCATCCCCCTCGCGGCGCTGCTCAGCCTGCTTCCGCTGGCCGCCCTCGTATACGGCGTGCTCGGCGGCATCGCATGCAGCCGGGGGGAGGATTTCCGATACTGGCTGGTCGGAGACTGGGTGGCCTCCACCTTCGTGTGAACGATCCGGAAAACCGTCCAGCCGCAGCGCCGCCTGGCGTTTGACATGCCCTTGTCCCAAAGGTGCTATAATTTTTATGAAAATGCCCCCGTAGCTCAACTGGATAGAGCAAGGGCGTCCTAAGTCCTGCGTTGCGGGTTCGAATCCCGCCGGGGGCACTGAAGGGCCTTGGGCCGGGTGTACGGCGCGCCCGGCCCTTTGGCTTCTGAATGCATCCCTCGCCCACAGAGGAGCCTCTCCCCGCTGCCCCGGCGCTCGGACGCCTGCCCCTCAATCGGGCATTGGGGAAATCCTCCGCTAAAATGGGAAGAAGACCTAAGGAGGTCGCTATGGTCATGCCCTCTGAAAGGACCCCGGAACAGGCCGGTTCCCCGCGCATCCGCGCGCTCCGGGCGACCCCGATGCCCGACGGGCGGCGGGTGGTCGTGGAGCTGGAGCTCCTCCCTGCCCATACATCCCCCGAACTGGAGCTCATCCTCTACGACGCCCAGGGGGAAGCGGTGCGCTCCATGAGCGTGATGGGCGTGATGGAGCCCCAGCCCACCTATGTGCTCCACCTCCGACGGCCGGACCCCGGCGCGCGCTACCGCGTGGAAGCGCGACTGCTGGCGGGGCCGTCGCTCCTGGACCGTCAAGCGGTGGAGGTGATCATCCCCGAGCCGATTACCGTCCAGGACGACGAAACGCTGCGCCAAATCCTCAGGGAGGTCCGGACCATCGCCGTGGTCGGGCTCTCGGCGGACCCGGAGCGCCCCAGCCACCAGGTCGCTTCATATCTCCAGCGCCAGGGGTATCGGGTCATCCCCGTGAACCCGACGATTCCAGAGGTCCTGGGCGAGCCCTCTTACCCGGATCTCCTCTCGGTCCCCGAGCCGGTGGATGTGGTGGACGTCTTCCGGCCCGCCCGATACGTCCCGGAGATCGTGGAGCAGGCCATCGCCAAGGGCGCGCGGGTGATCTGGATGCAGCTCGGTGTGATCCACTTCGAGGCCGCCCAGCGCGCCCGCGAGGCCGGCCTGCTGGTGGTGATGGACCGCTGCATCAAGATTGAGCATCAGCGGCTGCTGGGCCCCGGAGGATGAACCGGTGCGGCGGTGGATCCGGTGGGCGTTGGCGATGGCGTTCGTGTTGGGGCCTTTCCCCATCGCCCCGGCTGCCGCCCAGGGGGGTGAGGATGAGTTCATCGCCCGCCTGCTGGCCCAGATGCCCCCCGAGGCCAAGGTGGGCCAACTGTTCCTGCTCACCCTCCCCGGGGCCATCGCCCGGCCCGATCACCCCATACGGGAGTTGCTGGCGGAACAACGGATCGGGGGCGTGATCCTGAGCCCGGATCAGGGCAACTTCGCCAACCTGGGCGACACCCCTTCGGAGCTGCTCTCCATCGCGCGCTCGCTGCAACAGCAGGCGGCCGACCTCTCCCCTTTTATCCCCCTCTTCATCGGGCTGCGTCAGCTGGGCGGCGGCCCGCCCACCTCCGCGTGGACCGCGGGGGCGATGCCGCTGCCCGCCCCCCTCGCCCTGGGCGCCACCTGGGATCCGGAGCGGGTCCATGCGGTGGGGCGAGCGCTCGGGGAGGAGCTGCAGGCGGTGGGGGTGAACCTGCTCCTGGGCCCTCCCCTGGATGTCCTGCTGGAGCCGCGCCCGGAGATGGGAGACGCAGGGGCGCAAACGTTCGGCGGCGACCCCCAGTGGGTAGGCCGGATCGCCCGGGCGTATCTGAGCGGCCTGCTGGACGGCAGCGGGGGACGCGTGCTGGCAGCGCCCGGATCCTTCCCCGGCGAAGGACGCGCTTACGGCCGGGAGGAACGGACGGCCATCTTGACCAAAGAGGATCTGGCCACGTTCGATCTCATCCCCTTCCTGGCGCTGATGCGGACCCCCACCGAGGACGGCCGCCCGCTCCTGCGGGCAGTTCAGGTCTCGACGATGCGGATCCGGGGGTTCGGCGGAAGCCCCCACGAGTGGACCCGCCCCATCGCCGTGGATGGGAACGCTCTCGGCGCGCTCCTCGCGCTGCCCGAGATCAAAGCCTGGCGGGAGAGCACCGGCGTTCTGATCTCCCCTCCCCTGGGGCATCCGGCGATCCGCGCGCTTTACACCGCCGAGCAGGGGGAAGTGGATTTCCGCCGCGCCGCCTTGGATGCGTTCATGGCCGGGAACGATCTGATCTGGCTGGGGGACCTCCACCCGAACCCCACCGAGGCAGCCCGGCGGGCGGCGGAGGTCATCGTGTTCTTCCGCGAGAAGTATTCCACGGATCTAGCGTTCCAGAACCTGGTCAACAGCGCCGTCGCCCGCATCCTGCGATTGAAATACGGGCTCTATCCCGGCTTCGCCCCGGGCGCGGTGTTCCCCGACCCACAGCGGCTGCGCCAAGGGGTGAGCACCCCGGCCCACACGCAGGCCATCCGTCAGGCCCTGGAGCAAGCGGTCACCCGGCTCCGCCCGGCCGGGTCGACCCCTCCCCCGGTCCCCCGGACCGGGGAGCCCATCCTGGTGCTGGTGGATGGACGGACAGCGCGGGCCTGCGCCGCGTGCTCAGAGCAACCCCTGCTCCCCACGGAGACTTTCACCACGGCCCTGCTCGCGGCCAGCGGCGGCGCCCTGGATCCCGGGCAGATCACCGTGCACACCTTCGAGGAGGTGATGGGCTTCCTCGCCCAAACCCCCGGGGCTCCCGATCTGCAGCCGGAGTTCGAGCGGGCCGCCTGGGTCGTGATCGCCGCCCTGGATGAAGATCCCGCCCATCCGGCCTCCGCCCTCCCGCACCTGCTCCTGGGCGAACGGTCGGCGCTGCTAACGGGGAAGAAGGTCGTCTTCTGGGGGTTCGGCGCCCTTTACCCGCTGAATGCCCGTGAGATCGCCCGGCTCACCCGTTACGAGGCCATCTGGACTCCCACGCCGCCGGCGGTCGAGATGATGGCCCGCGCGCTGTTCGGGGCGCTCATCCCTCGAAGCCGCCCACCCATCTCCATCCCCGCCATGGGCTATGATCTCGCGGACCGCCTGCGGCCGGATCCCAATCAGGTGATCCCCCTGGGGGTGGGCCCCCGCGAGGGAGCAGCCCCTGGCACCCCGACACCCGTCGCCGTCCAGATGGGGCAGGCCCTGCGGGTCTGGGCCGGCCCGATCTACGACCGGGATGGATACCTCGTCCCCGACGGCACGCCGGTGTGGTTCACCGGCGTTTACACCGGCCAGGGGAGCATCGGGCCGTTCCCCGCCAAAACGCGGGATGGATTCGCGGAGGTGGAGATCCCGCTGGATCGGGAGGGATCGCTGGAGATCCGGGCGGTGAGCGAACCGGCTTACCTCTCCTATCGGTTGCAGATCCAGATCGAGCGGAACCGGCCGGGCCGGATCGCCACGGTGGTGCCCCCCACGCCGACCCGACCCCCGGAGCCCACGGCCGTCCCGACCCCCCTCCCCTCGCCGAGGCCGACCCCGCGGGCCTTCGGCCTGGGGATCCCGGGCGGCTCTCCCTCCGGATGGCGGGCCTTCGGGTGGAGCAGTCTCCTCATCCTGGGATTCAGCGCGATCGCCTTCGCCCTGGGGCGACGTTGGAGCTTGGACCGGGCGTGGCGGGCGGCCCTGCTCGGGCTGATCGCCGGATGGCTGGCCTATACACTGCTCCTCTTGGGGCGGCCCGCGCTGCCCCTCGCGGAGGCCCGAGAGCTCCTCCCGCTGGCCTCCGGGCTCACGGCCCTGGGGGTCGGAGGCCTGGCTGCGCTGACTTCCAGGGGGGATCCGCGATGAAGGCCCCGCGTCGGAGAAGGTCGCATTTCTCGACGACGCCCGCAACGGCGCAACCGGGAAGGGGCTAGGAATCGGACCCGAAAGACTTCCACAACGGAGGGCATGCCATGGCATATGAGACCTTGCTGTACGAAGTCCAAGAAGGCATCGCGCGCATCACCCTGAACCGGCCGGAGGTGCTCAACGCCTTCAACGAGCGGATGTTTGAGGAGCTGCAACAAGCGCTGCGCGCCGTCGAACGGGACGAAGCCGTCCGCGTGGTGATCCTCACGGGGGCCGGACGGGGGTTCTGCGCGGGGCAGGACCTGGCGGAGATGCGGCAGCGATATGAGCAGCCGGAGGGGTCACCGTCCATTGGCGAGCACCTGCGGACCCGTTACAATCCCTTGATCCTCCGCCTTCGCAACATGGAGAAGCCGTTCATCGCGGCCATCAACGGCGTGGCAGCTGGGGCGGGCTGCAGCCTGGCCCTGGCCTGCGACCTGCGGGTGATGGCTGAGAACGCCTCCTTCGTATTCAACGCCTTCGCCAAGATCGCCCTGATCCCGGATTCAGGCTCCACGTGGTTCCTCCCCCGCTCCATCGGCTACGCCCGGGCCTTCGAGGCGGCGACCCTGATGGACCGGCTGGAGGCTGCTCAGGCGCTGGCCTGGGGGCTGGTCAACGCCGTCGTGCCGCCGGAGCAGGTGCTGCCCACAGCCCAGGCGTGGGCCGCGCGGCTGCGGGAGCTGCCGCCCCGGGCCCTGGGATGGATCAAGCGCGCCCTGAACCGGGCGCTGACCTTCACCCTAGAGGAATCCTTGGATTACGAAGCCTATCTCCAAGAGGCAGCCGCCCGCACCCCAGAGCATCGGGAGCGGGTGGAGGCCTTCCTACAGCGCCGAAAGGGTTAAACCCATGGAGCGGGTGGGGATCGTCGGCGCGGGGACGATGGGGCGGGGGATCGCCTACGTGGCGATCACCCATGGGGCCCAGGTGATGCTCCACGATGTGGCAGCGGGCGCCCTCGAGGCGGCACGCGCGCAGATTGAGGCGGGGCTGCAGGAGGCGGCGGCGAAGGGGCGCCTGGCCGAGGCAGAGGTCGAGAACGCCCTGGCGCGCCTTCGGCTCACCACCGCGATGGAGGACCTGGCCGATGCGGACGTGATCATCGAGGCCGCCCCGGAGGACCTGGCCCTCAAGCAGGAGATCTTCCATCAGCTCGACCGGCTGTGCCAACCCGCCGCCCTCCTGGCCTCTAACACCTCCTCCCTCTCGATCACCGCCCTGGGAGCCGCCACCCGACGCCCCGAGCGGGTGGCCGGCATGCACTTCTTCAACCCCGCCCCGGTCATGCGCCTGGTGGAGATCGTGCGCGGGCTGGCCACGTCGGAGGAGACCGTCCGGGCCCTGGCCGACCTGGCGCGGCGATGGGGGAAGACCCCCGTGATCGCGAAGGACACCCCGGGGTTCATCGTGAACCGCGTGGCCCGCCCCTTCTACCTTGAGGCGCTGCGCCTGGTTGGGGAAGGCGTCGCTGACCCCCCCACGGTGGACCGGCTGGTCCGTGCCCTGGGGTTCCGCATGGGGCCTTTCGAGCTGATGGACCTCATCGGCCTGGATGTGAATCTCGCCGTCAGCGAGAGCATCTATCGGGCCTTCTTCGAGGAGCCCCGCTTCCGCCCCCATCCCTTGCAACGCCAGATGGTCCAGGCCGGCCGGCTAGGACGGAAGACTGGAACCGGATGGTATGACTATCGCGAGCGCTCATGAGGGCAAGGATCGAGGAGAACCTCCATGGGAACCCGACCGCTCCAGGAGCGCGTGCTGATCGTGGGCGCCCAGGCCTTCGCAGACGAACTGGGCGGGCTGTTCCTAGACCATGGCCTTCCGACAGTGGTCCTGACCTGCGAAGGGGAGGTCACGTCCGTCCTCCGGCCGGACTTGATGGCCGAGGCCCGGAGCGCCGCCCTCGCCCTGGAGGTCCTTCCCTTCCCCCTGGAGCCGAAGCGGGCGCTGATCGGGATCCTCGACGAGGCGCTTCCCCCCGACACGCCCCTGCTCTCCCTGTGCCTCACGGTCTCTGCCACCCAGGTCGCCAGCTGGACGCGACATCCGGGCCGCGTGGTAGGGATCGGGGCTTTGCCCCCATTGGCCCGGGGCGCCCCGATCGAACTGGCCGCCCCGCTGGGCGGGGGTTCCGCCGCGTTGAAGCCGGCGAAAGAGCGGCTCGAGGCGATCGGCCTGCTGGTCGAGGTCGTCCGCGACGCCGTGGGGATGGTCCTCCCCCGCATCCTATGCACGCTGATCAACGAAGCGGCCTTCGCCGTCATGGAGGGCGTCGCCGCGCCGGAGGAGATCGACACCGCCATGAAGCTGGGGACGAACTACCCCCGTGGGCCGCTGGAATGGGGCGATCTCATCGGACTGGATCTGGTGGTGGCGGTCCTGGACGCCCTGGAGGCGGAGCACCGCAACGGGGCCTATCGGGCCGCCCCGTTGCTTCGCCAGATGGTCCGGACGGGCCGCCTGGGCCGCAAAAGCGGGCGCGGGTTCTACACATGGGGGGAGCCGGCGAGCGGCCCCAGGTGAACGCTGCGCTTCCTATCGCCAGCCTCAGATCAGATTCCACAAGCCCAGCGCCTCTGGATAAGGATCCAGAAACACCTGTTGGTGAACCCAGGGCGGGACGGATACGCGGCGCAGGTGGTGGCGGAGCAGCGTCATGGGCACGATCAGCGGAAAGCGCCCCTGGCGATATCCTTCGATCACCTCCGTCAGCTCCTGGCGATCCTCGCGGGATAGCGAATCCCGCAGGAACCCCACGAGATGGGCCAGGGCGTTGGCCCGGCGCGGCCGTGTGGCGGGGATCCGCAGCGCATCGGCGAGCAGGCGGGCGTATTCCCCGAGGGCTTCCGGCCAGCGCCGGCCAGCCTCCGCCACCACATGCCCCAGCCGCTGGAGGAGGGAAGGGCTGTGGGCCATAAGGGTCAACTTATGGGCGGTATGGAAGCGAACCAGGGCGTGAGGCGTCGGGGATCGCTCCAACCAGTCCCGCCAACGCCGACGGACAAACACCTGCTCGATGAAGCCCTCGCGGATCGCCGGATCCCGCAGGCGGCCTTCCTCTTCCACTGGAAGCCAAGGGAATCGCTCCACCAGCGCCCGGGCGAAAATCCCCTGCCCGCTCCGGGATACCCCGCCTGGATCGGAATACACGCGAACCCGGAACAGGCCGCAGGAGGGAGAATCCTTCTTCAGGATGAACCCATCCAGATCCGCCAGCATCTCCAGGCGGCGGGCAGCCCATTCCTGCATCGCCTCCGTGAAGTCCCTCCCCGAGCGGGTGCCCACCAACCGTGGACGCGCCGGGTCGCCCACGAGCCGCAACGGCTCACGAGGGGATCCCAGGCCGATCTCCATCTCCGGACAAACCGGAACCCACTCCACATAAGGCCCCAGCCAGTCCATGAGGAGACCATCCCGTTGGTGCCCCCCATCGAAGCGCACCCGCTCCCCCAGCAGGCAGGCGCTGATGCCGATCCGGGGCTTGGGCCAAAGGCCTATCACATCCATCCCTCACCTCCTATGGGTCCAGAACAACAACGCGGTGTGGCCCAGGGCAATCGCCAACAGGCTCGGATGGATCCAGCCGAGCCCCCAAGCGATGGCCAGGGCTCCATCGAGGGTCAACATCCCCCAGCGGACTGCACGGGCCTCCGGCGGCGTTCGCCATAAGAAGAAAGCAAAGAGCCCTCCCAACCCCATCGGCACCCGCCACAAGGTAAGCCCGCTCCACACACCGAACGTCACGGCCAAGGCCTTCCCCCCGCGGAAGCCCAGCCATGGCGAGAATGCATGGCCTAGGGGGGCGGCGAGGGCTGCGGGGACCAGGGCCCAGCCCGAGAGGGCACCCCAGGCCTGGGCCAGCCAGAGAGGTAGCGCCCCCTTCAGGAACTCCAGGGCCAGCGCGAGGATGAACCATCCCCGCCCCCCCGCTCGCCAGACGTTCATCGCGCCCGGGTTGCCATCGCCATAGCGACGGATATCTACCCCCAGCCCCCAGCGCCCGATCCACCAGGCCAGGGGCAGGGCACCGCACCCGAACGCGATCACCGCCCATCCGACCCACCCCATCCAACCCCCCATCGGCGGATCCACGCTTTCCAACAGGCCCATCGGGCCCGGGATTCCGACAACGCGAGAAGCATGTATCCGTTGGCCAACAGCAGGCTGGTGAGGAGGAAGAACAGTATCTCCTCGACCGGAAGCCCGGCGATCTTCCAACCAGTGCTCTGATCCGGCGCGATGTGCCAGATCCCCCAGCGGATCGCCAGCGCATCCGCCGCTGACAGGTAAAGCCCGGGCGGAAGCCAGGCGAGCAGCCACATCGAGCCCCACGATCGAAGCATGTCGCCCCCGAAGGCGATCTGGACCGCCAGCGGCGGAAGCCCCCACAGCAAAATCAAGGCGGCATAGGTCCACGGCGACCCCCACGCCCGCCAGAGGGCGATCGTTCCCACGGCGATGGCCCCCACACCCATCAGGCCCGCCCACCGCCAGCGGGGATCCGGTGGGAAGATCGGGCCCGCGGCGCGGCGGCCTCTCAACCACTCCATCCAAAGCCCGACCAAGGACGACTGAAGGATGAAAAATAGATATTCCTCGATGGGAACCCATCCGATGGTCCGGCCGAGCGTCCGCTCCGGAGCGTACGACCACACCCCGCGCGCGACCAGGAAATTGTCCCATGGGGTGGTGTAGATCAGGGCGATCGTCGCCTTCACCGGGATATACGGGACGAAGGCCCATCGGAATCCATCCCTTCCCCAAGACGCCCACCGCCCCACCTCGATCCACAAGAGAACGATGGGGAGGACGACAAAGATCAGCAGAAAGCCCAGATAGGTCACGGATGCGCTCCAGGGAACAGATCAGCCCTCATCGAACCTGCCGCCCCTTCCAAGGGATCCCCGCCCCGACTCCGCGTCGCACCATCCCCCACAACCCGGCGGCGGCCACCAGCGCCGCCCCCAGCGGGGTGAGGAGAGCCGATTCCCCCCGCCCGATCCGTTGTGTCCACGGCCACATCCCCCACGCGATCATCCCCCAGCCCATCAGGCTGGCCAGCCGATCATAACCGGAGCGCGCACCCAGGGCCAGCAGCGGGCGCATCGCCACAGCCACCCACAGGACGGCGAGCCCGCTCCGCATGCGGGGCCACGCCAGCGCGCCGGAGCCCCACCGCGCCATCCCGTTGAACATCGCCCCAAGCCCGGCGTCCATCCGCACGCGAACGGCGTCCGGGCCGTGGAGCATGGGCACGCGAAATCCCCACTGGCGCAACCGCATCCCCAGCGCCAGATCCTCCAACATCTGGTCCCGCACGGCGGCGAATCCCCCCACCTGCTCATAGGCCGCCCGCCGGACCAGCAGATATTGGCCGTTCGCCAGGCCCTCCAGATCGCGAGCCGCCACGAAGAGGCCGGCGAACATCACCGCCATGGCGGCGGCCTCGATCGGAGGAAGGTCATCGAACCCGGGGAACAACGTCAGGCCGTCCGTCCCGTGGGCGATGGCCCATGCGACCGCGCTGGCCGCGCTGTCAGGCGCATGCCACGTATCCGCATCAGTGAACAGCAGCCACTCACCCTGGGCCGCCTGGGCACCCCGGTGGGCCGCATATGGCTTGCCGAACCACCCCTCCGGGAGCGCCTCCACCCGTAGGACCCGAGCCCCCAGCGCCGCCGCGACCTGGGACGTTTCATCCTCGGACTGGTCATCCACCACGATCCGCTCCAGCGGCCCGGGATAGCGAAGCCCGTGCAGGGAGGGAAGCAGACGCTGAAGATTCGCCGCCTCATTGCGGGCCGGGACGATGATCGAAAGGGCAGGCAGAGGGCCCGAGACCGGGCCAACGGGGAGCGTGGGAAGCCGCCGGCTGCGGCGGAACGCCCATGCGGCCATCCCCATCGCCGCCAAGCCCTGCGCCAAGGTCCAGAGGGCTCCCATCGTGACGTCTCCCCTCGGCATCAGGCGGGACAGCCCTCCTTCCGCCTCCGTCGGATCCGAATGGGCACCCCCGGCCACGGATCGAGCGTGGCCCGGAGGCGGGGCCGGAGGCGGGTGAAAGCGGGCTCCCACTCCACCCGTTGCAGCATCCGCGCGAGGACGAGCAGCCCCTCGAGGCGGGCCATTGGTGCGCCTACGCAGAACCGAGGCCCGCCCCCGAAGGGGAGATAGCGGAACGGCCCTCCCCGCGAATCCCATCCCAGAAACCGCTCCGGCTTGAAGGCCCTCGGATCTTTCCACAAGCCGGGGTGCCGATGCAGGGTGTAGATCGAGATCATCACCCGCGCCCCAGCCGGGATCCGGACGCCGGCCATCGAGAAGGCCGACGGGGCGTAACGGTTCAGGACCGGGATCGGGGGGAAGAGGCGCATGGACTCCATGGCCACCGCCCGCAGGAACGACAAGCGGGCCACCGATCCCGGTTCCGGTGGGCGATCGCCGATCGCTTGAAGGACCTCCTGCCGGGCCCGCGCCTGCACCTCCGGATGCAGCGCCAGCAACGCGATGGTCCACGCCAACCACGTGCCTACCGTGTCGTGCCCAGCGATCAGCAACGTCATCATCTGATCCCGGATCTCCTCCTCGCCCATCCCGGGCGTCCGGGCCCAATGGGAAAGCAGGTCAACCCCCTCGGGGCGCGCCTGCCGCTCGCGGATCCGCTCCCGCACCCGCTCGTCCAGCGATCGAAGGAGGCGCGGGGGACGGGCGGGGAAGAGACGCGGGCAGAACAGCCATAGCCCCGGCGCGATGTAGGCGCGGGCGGCGCGCAGCGGTTCCCACAGGCTCGCGGCCTCCTCCGCCGGCAGATCGAAAAGGACATCCAGGAGGATCTCCAGCGCCAGGCGGTGCATCTCTTCCATCATCTCCACCACACCGCCATCCGGCCATGCCTCAATCCGCGCGTCCGCTTGCTGCAGCATCCGGGGAGCGCGGGGCTCCAAATAAGCGGGCCGGAAGAAGGGCTCCACCAGCGCCCGCGCCCGGTCGTGTGCCTCCCCATCGGTCACCAGCATGCCATGGCGGAGCAGGCGGGCCACCGGGTCCGTTTCGATCCGGGAGCGGAGATGAAGGCGCGCCCGCCCCAGCGCCTCACGGGCGAGGGTTGCTCCCGTGAGGACGACCCCCCACAACGCGAACAGGCGCAGGCCGAACACATCCCCAACGTCCGCCCGCATCGGCTCCAGCGCCTCCACTAGCGTCCCACCTCGAAGCAAGACGCGCAGCGCGCGCCACTGTGCGGAGGGGCTAGGGATGGGACAGGCCAACGCGCTCATCCGAGGAGCCCCCTACGCGGGATGGGCAAGCTTCCGGCCACGGATGG
>JBEPYX010000019.1:0-12018 GCA_041641155.1 Thermoflexus sp. | reverse complement strand
GGCCTCCCGCCCCTCGTCCCAGGGCAGCGGGTGGATCCATGGCTGTGGACGCGCATGCAAGCGCTGGCTCAGGCGTTCCCCGAGATCTCCGCGTTCCGCTATGAGGCGGGCCGGGGCTTCTCGTTCATGGACCCGGCCGGCTGGCCGGTGTGGTTGGGGGAGTTCGGCTCCATGGCGTCCCGCGCCCGGGTCTGGCGGGCCCTGCGGGAGATCCTGATCGCCCAGGGGCAGCGCCCGGCCTATCTGGATCTGCGGGTCCCTGAAGCGCCGGCAGTCGGTTTCTCAAGTGAGGCGCGGTGAGCGTTCCCCCTTGGACCCGCTGGGGTCAGAGGGGGAGGAAAGGACATGGCCGGAGCCGTTCAGGAGATCGGGGGAGCCGGCAACGGGGTGGACGGCCCTTCCGCCCGCGGGGGAGGATCGTCGATGACGCTGGTGGCGATGGACATCGGCACGAGCAAGATCTGCACCCTGGTCGGCGAGGCCGACGAGGCGGGGATGCTCCGGATCCTGGGCGTGGGGGTCGTCCCCGCCCGGGGGATCCGGAGGGGGGTGGTGGTGAACATCGCCGAGGCCACCGAGGTGATCGCCGCGTCTGTGGAGAAGGCGGAGCGCACGAGCGGCTATCAGATCCGCCGGGCCATCGTGGGCATCGCCGGGCCGTATGTGGCCTCCGTCAACAGCCGGGGGACCGCCTCGGTGGTGCGGGGGGATCGGGGGATCACCCCAGCGGATGTGCAACGGGCGGTGGAGAACGCCCGGGCCATCGCCATCCCCCATTCCCACGAGATCCTCCACGTGCTCCCGCGCTCTTTCATCGTGGACGGCCAGGAGGGGATCCGCGACCCCCTGGGGATGTACGGCTTCCGGCTGGAAGCGGAGGTCCACATTGTGACGGCCCAGGTCGGCCCGCTGGCCAACCTGCGCCGCTGCATCGAGGCGGCCCAGATCGCCGTGGAGGAGTTCGTCCTGTCCCCGCTGGCCTCGGCCGAGGCGGTGGTCACGGAGGGGGAGCGGGAGATGGGGGTGGCCTTGGTGGACATCGGGGCGGGGACGACGGATCTGGCGGTTTTCGTGGAGGGGAGCGTGGCCCACACCGCGGTGATCCCGGTGGGCGGGCAGCACATCACCAACGATCTGGCCTACGGCCTGCACATCCCGGCGGCCGTGGCGGAGGAAGTCAAGATCCAATACGGCCACGCCGCCGCGGCGGCCATCCCGCCAGAGGAGCAGATCACCGTCCAGGGCTTCGGGGAGAACGGCCCGCTCACGTTTTCCCGCCGGGAGATGGCCGAGATCATCGAGGCGCGCGTCCAGGAGATCTTCCAGCTGATCATGAAGGACCTGAGAGCCTCCGGTTATGAGCGGTTGCTGCCCGCCGGCCTTGTCCTTTGTGGCGGCACGGCCCTGTTGCCGGGGATCCGGGAGGTGGCCCGTGAGGTCACCGGCATGCCGGTCCGCCTGGGCATGCCCTGGGACCTGGGGGGGTTGGCGGAGACCCTTCGTTCGCCGAGGTTCGCGGCCGCGGTGGGCTTGCTCCGATGGGGCCTGCGGGTAGACGCGGCGGCTGCCTACGGCTCCACGGGGGATTCCTGGCTGGGCCGCCTCTGGCAGGCCCTGCGGGGGATCCTGCGGGAGATGCTACCGGGATGAGGGGACATGCTCCGGAGGCCTGGGGTGGGGCAACAGCCCACGCGTGGATGGCGGAAACGCGGTTTCACCACGGAGGCCCACGGAGCTGGTTGGGATTGAGGAATCCCGCCTTCGAGGTGGCCCATCGTCTCTGGGCCGATCCCCAAACGTCGCGAGAGGAGGTGAAGGATGGACCCTATGGCGACAGGCCAGACACCGGCCAAAATCCGCGTGGTGGGGGTGGGCGGCGGGGGCAGCAACGCCGTCAACCGCATGATCGAGGAGGGGCTGCGGGGGGTGGAGTTCATCGCCGTCAACACCGACGTGCAGGCCCTCTCCCTGGCCAAGGCCGATCGTCGGATCCACATCGGGGAGAAGATCACCCGCGGGCTGGGCGCGGGGGGGAACCCCGAGATCGGCCACAAGGCGGCGGAGGAATCGGCCGACCTGATCTATGAGGCGCTTCGGGGATCCGACATGGTCTTCATCACCGCCGGCATGGGGGGCGGGACCGGCACGGGGGCCAGCCCGGTGATCGCCCGGATCGCCCGGGAGGTCGGGGCCCTGACCATCGGGGTCGTCACCCGGCCCTTCTCCTTCGAGGGGCCGCGGCGGGCCAAGGCCGCGGAGGAAGGGATCGCCCGCTTGAAGGAGAACGTGGATACCCTCATCGTGATCCCCAACGATCGCCTGTTGGAGATCACCGACAAGAAGGTGACCTTGGTGCAGGCCTTCCGGATGGCCGACGAGGTGCTCCGCCAGGGGATCCAGGGGATCAGCGAGCTGATCACGGTCCCCGGCCTGATCAATCTGGACTTCGCCGACGTGCGCACGATCATGGCTGAGGGCGGGGCGGCCCTCATGGCCATCGGGGAGGCTTCGGGGGAGAACCGGGCGGTGGAGGCGGCCCAGCAGGCGATCTCCAGCCGGCTGCTCGAGGTCACCATTGACGGCGCCCGGGGCATCCTGTTCAACGTCACCGGCGGGCCGGACCTCACCCTGCACGAAGTCCATCAGGCGGCGGAGATCATCCGCCAGGCGGCCCACCCGGAGGCCAATATCATCTTCGGGGCGGTCATCGATGAGGGGATGCAGGATCGGGTGCGGATCACCGTTATCGCCACCGGGTTCGAGCGGCCGTCGATGCCCGGCCGCCGCCCCACCTCCGGGGCCGCCCCCGCCCGTCCCGAGCCGGGTGCCCAGCGCCCGGAGGAAACCCGGCGTCCGGCCTCCGTCGAGCGGAGCTTCAGCGAGGGGGATCTGGACATCCCCGCCTTCCTGCGGCGGCGAGGGTAGGGAGGGAGACGGCCGAACCGCCGCCTCCCCATCCGTCCAGAGACGAGAATCCCAGCCTCTGTCCCGGCGCAGGTCGTCGGGGCGGCGCGATCCTCAATGCCCCAACTCCGCCGCCGAGGCCTTCCGGGGCTGCCAGACCAGTGCGACGGCCCGGAACTGGTGTAGCCGGGCCTGGGCGGCCTCCCAGAGCGGGCGCAGACCGGGGTCACGAACCCGGTATTCCCCTCGGAGCTGCTTCAGGACCAGCGCGCTGTCCCCTCGGACCTCCAGGGTGAAGGCCGAGGGGTCCTTCCCGGCCTTCCGGATCCGGGCGATCAGATCGTCCAGGGCGGCGATGAGGGTTCGGTATTCCGCTTCATTGTTGGTCATCTCCTCTCCGAAGGACAGCCGGCGTCGCACCTCCCGCCCGTCCCGGGTTCGGAGGATATAGGAGCCATAGCCGGGGCCGGGGTTGCCCCGGCTGCCGCCGTCAAAGATGACCATGTAATCCGGATCGGTTCGTTCCGCCATCGGCAGTCCCTTCTGGGCGAGCGGAGCCCGCTGCGCGAGGCGGGCGGGAGGGATCCCCGGACGCGCCGCGGGTTCCGAGGGTGCAGCCTCTTCCCGCCGAGATTATGATGGATCCGTGGATGGATGTCTCTGGATCCTCCATGCTTGGGGATGTCTATGGCGCATCGCGAGCGGCCGGGGATGGCTGTCTTTATAGATTTCGAGAACATCGTCACGGCGGCGGAGAGCCGCTATTACACCCTGGACCTCGACCGGCTGTTCGTTGAGCTGGGGCGGCGGGGGCGGTTGATCCTGAAGCGGGCCTACGGGGATTGGTCCCGTTTCACCAAGTATCGGGATGAGCTGCTGCGGCACGGCGTGGATCTGGTCCAGGTCTACTCCTACGGCCATAAGCTCGCCCGCAACCGCGCCGATGTCCGCCTGGCCATCGACGCCATGGAGACCTTGTTCACCCGGCCGGAGGTTCGGATCTTTGCGATCATCTCCGGGGATAGCGATTTCTCCAGCTTGATCACCCGGCTTCGAGAGCACGGCAAGTTCGTGATCGGCGTGGGGGTGCGGGGGGCGACCAGCGACCTGATCCCCGCCCTCTGCGACGAGTTCATCTATTATGACACCATTGTCACGCCGGAGGCGGAAGCCATCCCCGCGGCCTCGGAGACCGAAACGGAGATCCGCACCCCGGCTCCGACACCGGAGGCCGCGAGCGCCGCCGAGCGCTACCGCCGCTACCTCCAGGATTGGGGGTTCGCGCTGCTGGAGCCCACGGTCCGGCGGATGGGGCTGACCCGCCTCTTTGAGGTGCTGCGGGCGGGAGTTGCCGATCTCACCATCGCCCAGTGGCTGGATCGGACCCCCTGGGGGGGCCTGGATCTGGAGCCCAGCGGCCGGCAGGAGCTGGGGTGGTTGTTGCTGCTCAGCCCGGTCCTCTCCTTCGGCTCCCTCCCGCCGTCGTTCTTCACGCCGATCCAGGGGATGCGGGTGTCCGGTCTGAAGCGGTTCATCGAGGCGGCGGAGAGCGGGCTGATCCGGTTTCTGGGGTTGGCGAACTGGCCGCTGGAGCTGGAGGCCCTGGCCTTCCTGCTCGGCCTCCCCTTGGGGGATGTGGAATCCATGCTGCGGGCGATGGTGCGGGAGGGCCTCCTGGCAGCGGAGGATGGCGTGTTCCGCTGGATCCCGCAGGAGGACCCGTTGCAGGGCCCGGTGTTCGAGGCGGTGCAGGCGGACCTAGCGGGGGTGACGTATCCCTCGGGGATCACCCCCTCGCTGGGGGATGCGCGGGCGCTGTTCGAGGAGGGCATGAGCTACCGACGGGATCGGAATTTCGCAAAGGCGCTGGATCGCTTCCGCATGGCCCTGCGGATGACCCTGGATCTGTGGGAGGCGCGCACCCCCGGGGTCGGGCCCTACGAGATCCGGTGGCGGGCGGCCAGCTACTGCTCCGTGCGGGCGGGCGAGCTCTTCAACAACCGCCGCGATTTCGCCGGCGCTCTCCCATATTACCATGCCTTCATCGCCTTGATGATCCCCGGGGATCCGGTCTGGGAGAAGCTGCGCGGCCTGGTGGACTTCATGCTCCATTACGCCCTGTCGGCCTTCTTCGACGGTCAGGTCCCGGTCGCCGCCGGCCCCTTCGCCCAGCGCCTGTTGGAGCTCTTCCACGACCCGGATCCGGCGCGCGCGGAGCGGATCCGAGAGTGGATCGGCCGGGTGGCGCAATTGAACCCTGCGATGATCGGCTGGCTGCTGGGACGACTGAGCGAGGTGGAGGCCGGGGAGGAGCAGCGGGAGGCCCTCGAGGCGTTCCTGCGGCAGCAGCTGCAGGGGGCCGCACCGCTGCAGCGGTGACGGGCCGTGCGGGGTTTGGAGGCTTTGCCTCTTTGGGGCGGCACATAGGCGACACCTTCCGAGACCCGGGGGAACACCATGTTCGGGCGATGGTTCGGGAGAGCCATGGCCTTCGTCGGATTCCTGATGGTCGTGCAGGGGATGATCGGGATGTATGGCGCCACCGGCGGAGGACGATGGCGGGCGCGCGGCCCCCTGAACGGCGAGGGGGTGCAGACCCCGACGCCATCCCCAACCGCAGCCCCGACCCTCACGCCGACGCCCCCCCCAACGCAGACGCCGGTGCCCCCTACCCCCACCCCGACGCCCACGCCGGCCTTCCCCACCCGGTGGGCGGCCACCCCGGCCTTCGCGTGGACGGCGCCCGGGGTGGTCTCCGGGACCATCCCCCCGCCGCGCTCAGCGATGGCGCTGCCGGGGAACCGGGTCAACCTCCTCCTGTTGGGGATCGACCGCCGCCCTGGCCAGGAGATCGGGCGGACCGATACCATCATCCTCGTGTCCATTGATCCCGATCTTCCCTCCGTGCGCATGCTCAGCATCCCCCGGGATCTTTGGGTCTACATCCCAGGCGTGGGCTTCAACAAGATCAACACCGCTTACGTGTACGGCGAACTATACCGCTATCGGGATGGGGGATACGGCCTCCTTCGAGACACCCTCCGTTATAATTTCGGCTTGTTGACCCATGGTTACGCGCTGGTGGATTTCTTCGGGATGCGCCAGATCATCGACACCCTAGGCGGCGTGGACATCACGGTCCGATGCCCCCTTTCCGAAATCTACTATGACCCGGCCGACCTCACGATCACGCACACCCTCTCGTTCCCTAACCCGGGCCGATACCATCTGGATGGGAACCAAGCGCTCTGGTATATGCGCTCCCGCCGAATCGGGGGCGACTACGAGCGCTCGCGGCGTCAGCAGCAGGTTCTGGAATCCCTTTGGGAGCGCCTGAAATCGGGCGGCTGGCTTCTCCGCGTCCCCTCCCTCTGGTCCGCCATCCGCCAGGCCGTCCGGACCGATCTGGGGCTGGACGAGGTCACGTGGCTGGCCTGGGTGGGGGCCCGCCTCGACCGGAGGCACATCCGCCATGGGTGGCTGCACCAGGCGGTCGTGTCCGATCGGGTGGTCGTGTCCGAAGATCCCCCCCAAGAATGGTTCATCTACGTGCCCACCGAGGCCACCTATCGGTATCTTGTGCGTTTCCTCACTGGGCCCTTGGAGGAACCCAGCGCCCCTGCCATCCCCGTGGAGTTGCTCAACGCCTCGGGGGATCCGTCGTTGGGGGAGATCGCGGCGGATGTCCTCCGCGAGGCGGGCTTTGCGGTGGTTCGGGTGGCGGAGGTGGGGCTGGATCAGCAGCCGACGCGGGTGTTGGCCCTCTCCGCCGCTCCCGACCCGGCGGTGCGGCGGCGGCTGCTGCAGGCCCTGAGGATCCCGGCCAGCCGGCTGGAGGAGGCTCCCGAGCCGGGCGCGGAGGCCGCGTATCGGGTGTGGCTGGGTGCAGATTTCAACCCGTGCGACCGCCGATAGCTCCAAACGAAGACGGGGAACGACCATGCGCCTCAAGGCCATCGAGCTCCACGGGTTCAAGAGCTTCGCCGATCCGGTCCGTCTGGAGTTCCCGGGGTCGGTGACGGCGATCGTCGGCCCCAACGGGGGCGGCAAGAGCAACATCGCCGAGGCCATCCGCTGGGTCTTGGGGGAGCAGAGCCTCTCCACCCTGCGGGTCCGCCGGGGGGAGGATCTCATCTTCGCGGGCAGCGACGAGCGGCCCCGCGCGGGCATGGCCGAGGTCACCTTGATCCTGGACAACTCGGGGGGCTGGCTGCCGGTGGAGTTCGCGGAGGTCGCCTTAACCCGTCGCGTGTATCGGGATGGGGAGGGGGAATACCTCCTGAACGGGACGCGGGTCCGCCTGCGTGATATCCAGGAGCTCCTGGGCTCCACCCCGCTGGCTTGGCGGACCTACACGGTGATCGGGCAGGGGATGATCGATGAGGTGCTCCGGATGCGGCCGGAGGAGCGCCGGGCGCTGTTCGAGGAGGCGGCCGGGATCGCCCTGTACCGGATGAAACGGGAGGAGGCCCTGCGGCGTCTGGAGGCCACCCGGCAGAACCTGACGCGGGTTCGGGATCTCCTGGCGGAGATGACGCCCCGGCTGAACAGCCTCCGCCGTCAGGTCGAGCGGGCGCGTCAATACGAGGCGCTCCGCTCGCAGCTCAAGGCGCAATGGCGCCGATGGGCGGCCCTTCGGATGGCCCAGCTCCAGCAAAGGCTGGAGGCGGCGCGGGCGGCCCTCGCCGAGGCCGAGGCCGCCCGGTCGCAGCATCTGGCGCGCCAGGCGGTGGCGGAGCAGGAGGCCATGGCGCTCCGCGAGGAGATCCGTCGCCATCGGGCGGCGCTGGCGGAGCAGGAGGCGATGGAGAAACCGCTCCAACAGGAAGCCGCCGCCCTCCAGCAACGATGGCAGGCCCTGGAGGAGGCGCTCCAGGCGATGGCCGAGCAGGAGAACGCCCGCCAGGCGCAGCGGGAGGCCCTCGCGGCGCGGCGGGCCGCGCTGGAGGCGATGCGGGAGGCGCTGGAGGCGGAGCGCCAGGCGCTGGAGCGCCGATCCCACGACCTCCGAGCCCAGCGCCAGGCGCTGGAGGCCGCCTACGAGCCAAAGCGGAGCCAATGGGAAGCGCTCCACCGGCAGGAGGCGGAGATCCGGGATGCCCTGCAGCGCCTGGAGGAGGAGGCCGCCCGGATCGCCGCCCGCTCGGCGGCGGTCCAGGAGCGGTTGCAGGAGCTCGCCGCGCAGGCGGCGAGGCGCGAGGCCGTGCGGGCGCGATGGATCCAGGAGCAGGCGGACAGGATCCGGGAGCGGGAGCGGCTTCAGGAGGAGATGCGCGCCCTGCAATCCGCCCGGGAGGCGCTGGAACGGCGACGCGCGGACATCCGCCACGCGCTGGAGGAGGCGGAGGCGGAGGTCGCCCGGGCGCGGGAGCGATTGGCCCAGGCCCAGGCCCAGGTGGCCTATCTCCGGGCGTATGAGGAAGCCCTCGCCCGTCCTGACGCAGCCGGGGAGGGGCCGGCGGAGGATCTGTCGGCGATCTTGGCGGCCGGCCTGCCCGGGGTGCTCGGCCGCTTGATCGATTTCCTCGAGTTCGAGCCGGGATGGGAGGCGGCCGCCGCCGCCATCCTGGGCCCGCTCGTCCAGGCGCTGGTGGTGCAGGACTCCGCCGCCTTGGAGCGGGTGCGCCCGCTGGTCCGCCATGGCCTACCCGTGGTGGTCCTCGAGGCGTTGCGCTTCGAGCGCCCGCGCCCGGCGCGCCATCGCCTGAGCGTCCCCGCTCGTGGGCCCGTCCTCCCGATGCGCCCGGCGGCGGCGATCCTCCGGGCGCGCGACCCGCGGCTGCAGGCCTGGCTGGAGCACCGTCTGGAGGGCATGGGGCTGGTGGAGACGTGGGAGCAGGCCCTCCGGCTCTGGCGGCAGTTGCCGCGGACCGCGCGGATCTTCACCCGGGACGGCGAGCAGA
This sequence comes from Thermoflexus sp., assembly GCA_041641155.1. GTDB lineage: Bacteria > Chloroflexota > Anaerolineae > Thermoflexales > Thermoflexaceae > Thermoflexus. Next base: position 3,211 of record JBEPYX010000019.1, on the reverse strand, counting down.
TCGGCGGTGAAGGGATCCTCTGGGTCGGCCGATCCACGGCCTCGGAGGTGGCGCAGCTGGCCCAGGCCCAGGCCCGGCGGTCGCTGCCGGAGCGGCTCGAGGCGGCGCGGCAAGCCGCGCGCCAGGCCGAAGCGGCTTTCCGGGAAAGCCGGGCGCGATGGGAGCGCCTGCAGGAGGCGATGAAGGCCCTGGAGGAGGAGCACCGGGCGATGGAGGCGCGCGCGGGGGCAGCGCAGCGCCGGCTCCGGGAGGTGGCGGAGGCCCTGGAGCGGGCCGCCCAGGCCCTTCAATCGCTGGAACAGGAGGCCGCCGAAGCGGAACGTCAGCGGGCGCAGGCGGAGGCGGAGCGGGAGGCGCTGGCTCGCCGCGCCGATGCGCTGGCGGCGGAGCGGAAGGCGCTGGAGGAACAGCGGGCGGCGGTCCTGAGGGAGATCGCCGCGCTGGGCCTGGAGGCCCTCGAGGCGGACTGGGCGCGGTTGCGGGCGGAGGAGCGCCTGCTGGAGGAGCAGCGCCGTTCGGTCGAGGAGAGGATCGCCCGGCATATGGAGGCGCTGGAGGCGCTGGAGGCGGCGGAGGCGGAGCAGGCGGCGCGATCGGCGGAAGGCGAGGCGGCGCAGCGCGCCGTCCTGGAGGCCGAGCGGGAGCGCTTACAGGCCCGGCTGCGGGAGCTGGCCGCCCAGCTGCAGGCGCTGGAAGCCCAACGGGCCCAAGCGACGGCCGCGCTCCTCGCCGCCGAGTCCGCTTTCGAAGCCGCGTGGAGCCGCGTGGAGGGCCTTCGGGAGGCCGGCCGCGTGCTGGAGGAGCGGGTCCACGCCGCCCAACTGGAGGTGGTGCGGTGGGAAGGGGAGGTCCACGCCTTTCGGCAGGCTCTCCAGGAGGAATGGCGCCGCTGGGAGGACGAGGAGCTGGATGTGGAGGCGTGGATCGCGGAGGAGGCGGCCGGGGAGGTCGAGGGCGGGGCGCCCGTCGATTTCGAAGCCCTGGAGGCCGAGGTGGAGTCCCTCCGGCGGGCGTTGCGGCGGCTCGGGCCGATCCACCCGGAGGCGGCGTCCGAATACGCGGCCCTGCAGGAGCGCCACGCCTTCCTGAGCGAGCAGGTGGAGGACCTGGAGGCCGCAGCCGCCTCACTGGAGCAGACCGTCGCCGCCCTGGACCAGCAGATGCAGCGGGCCTTCATGGAGACCTTCCGGATGGTGGGGCGGGCGTTCAAGGAGACCTTCGTGGAGCTGTTCGGCGGGGGGAACGCCCGCCTGGCCCTCACCGAAGCGGAGCGGTGGGATCAAGCGGGCGTGGAGATCTTCGTGCGGGTCCCCGGGAAGCGGACCCAGAGTCTGACGATGCTCTCGGGCGGGGAGAAGGCCCTCACGGCCACCGCCCTGATCTTCGCCCTTCTGAAAGTCCGGCCCTCGCCCTTCGTGGTGCTGGACGAGGCGGACGCGGCCCTGGATGAGGCGAACATCGGCCGCTTCCGGGATCTCATCCGCCGGCTATCGGAGACCACCCAGTTCATCCTGATCACCCACAACCGCGGGACCGTGGAGGCGGCGGACGTCCTTTATGGTGTTACCATGCGGCCGGATGGCGCCTCCCAAGTCCTCAGCCTGCGCCTGGAGGAGGCACAGCGCATCCTCGCGGCTTCGTGAGTTGAGAGCGAGGGTGGGCCGGTGGACGCCGGGCGGATCCGGGATCCGTCCTACGCCCGCCGCCTTCGCCGCCGCTTCCTCTGCCCCATCACCCGGACGAACTGGACCACACGGGGGCTTGCCAGCGGGGGGGTGTTTTTTCCGTGGGGCGAGAGGTCGCGCGCGCGGTCAAACGGCTTGGGTGTAAGCCCAAGCGCCTCCCCAAGTTCACGCGGCTCGGTTGGCGCCCTCACCCTGAAGAGCTCACCGCCTTTTTGACAAGTAACTTTTCAGCAGCGCCCTAAAAAGACGTCCATGATTGGGCACCTTGAGATGCAACAGCTCATGGACGATGACCTCGGCGCGTTTCTCGGCCGGCTGGCGCAACAGATCGGTGTCGAAGGTTAGCCGCCCGCGCGAGGAGCAACTGGCCCATTTGCGTTTCATCGGCCGTAGGCGGATCTCGCGCGGCTCAACGCCGATGCGCTCCGCCCAGTAGCGCACTTCGGCACGGAACAGGTCGACGGGCACCGCCTCTTCCAGGGGCTGCCAGGCGTCGTGTTGCTTTTCGACCGCGTTCATCCCGCTGCCCTCCGTAGCATGCTCAATATCTGATCCACCCACTCGACCACTGTCTCCACCTGGTTGTCGAGCAACGTCTTGTACAGCCGCCTGCGCAGTTCGCGCTCGTGGGTGGCGCTGCTGGACCAGTGGGGATAGTCGCGGAACGCCGCCTCGATCTGTTCGGCTATCCGGCGGGCGCGGTCAGCTTCCACCTGCCGCGTGCGCAGCCACCACTCTACCGCAAAGGCTTCGGGCGAGAGATGGCTATGGGTGCGCTCCGCTTCGGCCTGGCGCAGGTTGCCGACCAGTTCCTCGAGTTCCTTCAGAGCCTGGCTGGCCGAGATGAGGCGCTCCTCGAAGTGGCGGCGGATCTCCTCGGCGCGCTCGCCGATGGGGATGAGATACGGTGCCCGCTTGCCCTGTTCCTCCACGAGCTGGTAGAACGCTTTGAGCAGGTTGAAGACTTTGACCGTGTCGGGCTTGTCCTGCGCCAGCAGGGCCCGCAGCGCGCCGCTGCCGATCTCATAGACAGCAGCCGGCTCGCGCACGGCGCTGGTCCGCGTATGGCGCCGGACGATCTCGGCGGTCTTGCGCAGGAAGGACTTGTCCACCGCCACGTGCGGCTCGTAGGCGGTGCGCAGCAGGCGGTACATCCCGACCAGATGCTCATAATCCTGCAGGTAGGGACGTAGGAAGGGGTCGGGGGAGAGGATTTCGTAAGCCTCCTCCACCTCGCGGAAGAAGGCGTAGAATGCCTGCCGCGTCTCTTTGTCACGGAAATGCTCCAGCACCGCCTCGGCGCGCTTGTCCTCGCTGTCGCCGGCGGCGAGGGGCAGATATTCCTCCCGCGCCTGCGCCATCAGCTCGGCGAAGCGCGCTCGCAGCACGTCCAGCCCAGCAATGACCCCCGCCACGTCCCGGGAGTCGAAGGCCAGGGCGCGCCCCAGGTTCTCAAAGATCCCCACGAAGTCCACAATCAGCCCGGCCGTCTTGCGCTGCCCCTCGGCGCTCTCGTAGGGGCGGTT
>JBEPYX010000018.1:0-12235 GCA_041641155.1 Thermoflexus sp. | reverse complement strand
GGCCGGGAGCTGGACGGCTGCCTACCAGCGGTTGATGTTCCAGGAGCCTGAGCCCGGGATCCTGGAGATCGTGCTGCACCGGCCGGAAGCCTTGAACGCCCTCGACGCCCGCGCTCATCGGGAGCTGACCTACGTGTGGCGGGACATCGACGCCGATCCAACGATCCGAGCGGTGCTGGTCCGGGGATCGGGGCGGGCCTTTTCCGCCGGGGGGGATTTTGCCCTGATCGAGGAGATCATGTCGGATCCAGAGGCGTGCCTGCGGGTCTGGAGGGAGACGCGGGATCTAGTCTACAACATCCTGGATTGCAGCAAACCCGTCGTCTCCGCCATCGAGGGACCGGCGGTGGGGGCGGGGTTGGCGGTGGCGCTATTGGCCGACATCTCGGTGGCGGCGCGGGGGGCCCGGCTGTTGGACGGCCATGTGCGTCTGGGGGTGACGGCGGGCGACCACGCCGTCCTGGTCTGGCCGCTGCTCATCGGCATGGCCAAGGCGAAGTACCATCTGCTCCTCAACGAGCCTCTCACCGGCGAGGAGGCGGAGCGCCTGGGCTTGGTCTCCCTGTGCGTGGAGGACGGGAAGGCCTATGAGGTGGCGCTGGAGATCGCCCGGCGCCTGGCCCGGGGGAGCGCCTCGGCCATCCGCTGGACCAAATACGCCCTCAACAACTGGTTCCGCCTGGCCGGCCCCCTGTTCGACGTCTCCACCGCCCTGGAGTTTCTGGGCTTTCAGCTCCCGGATGCCCGCGAAGGGCTCCAGGCCCTGCGAGAAAAGCGCCCCCCCCGATTCGGGGAGGAAACACCCTCGTAAACCGAACTCGCCCTCGTTCCTGGGTGGTTTTCACCGAAGAAGAGGGATTCGGGTATACTGGGAAACGATTCACCATGAGAACTCCGAGGGCGGCACGGCAATGGATCGGATCTTCATCGCCCATGTGCCGGACCCATCGCCCGAATCTTTACAGGCTGCGATTCAACGGGGTTTGAAGGCCCTGGATGTTCCGATCCCGAGGGGGCGCAGGGTGCTTCTTCAGCCCGCATGCCCCTGGGCGCATCCTCGCTTTGCCCCTTACGCGTTCACTCCGCTCCCCCTGCTGGAAGCTATCCGGACAGTGCTGGCCGATACCCCCTTGGTGCTGGGGGGAAGCAGCCTACCCGGTTTTCCCACCCGCTATACCTTCAAACAGGCCGGATACATCTCATGGGCCCGGCGCCATCGCATCCCATGGGTGCCGCTGGATGGAGGCCCCATTCAATATCGCGGGGACGATCTCCCCTTGGCGGCGCCCGTTCGCGAAGCGGATCTCCTGATCGCGCTGCCCCGCCTGACCGGAAGCGGCTTCCTGGGTTTCGCAGGCGCCGCGCGGCACCACATGTTTCTGCTTCCCCTTCAGGAGCATCTTCGGGCTTATCCCCTTCTTCCCGAGGCGATCGTGGATGGGATCAGGATCCGCCCCCCGGATTTGATCGTGCTGGATGCCACCGTGGTGCTCCACCGGGGAGGCGAGCTGTCGGGGGAGCCCCTCCCGGTTTCTGTGCTGATCATGGGAACCAACTTGATCGCAGTGGACCTGGCAGCCGCTCTGCTCTACGGATACGATCCGCAGGAGATCCCGTGGATGGGTCGGGCCATCCAGCGGGGTCTGGGCCCACCTTCCCCCTACGCGCTGCGCATCCTGGGCGATCTGTCCCTCGAGGATCTGCGACATATCGGGGAGCGGATCATCCATCCGGATCCGCGACCGGAGCGTTACCCGTGGCCTGCCCAGGTGCGGGTGTATCGCTCGGAGGGCGAGCCTCTCTGGAACATTCCAGGGGCGCTGATGGAAACGCTGTGGGTGCTGGAGCACGCAGGGATCTCACTGGCCAAGGCGCGGGAGGCGGCGATCGTCATCGGATCCGTCGGGGAGCTGCCCCGCCCGCGCACCGACACCGCGGCGGCGATCCTGCTGGGGGATTCGGCTCGGGCCGATTACCGGGGCTACAGCCGCATCGTCCGGCTGCCAGGCCGCCATGTGCCCGTGGCCCGGCTCCTGTTGGATCTACCGTATATTCTGCAGGTGGCCTCACTGCGCAGCGAGCTGGGCTGGGGGTTTCTGTGGGAAACAATCCGCGATGCCCTAAGCCGTCGACTGCACCCGATGCCCGGGTAAACTGAGGCCTTCAGAAGAGAGGGCTCCTCGTTTTGTAATCCATCTTAATCTAAGGAGGGCATCATGTTCGCGGTCCTGCAGCGCATCGGACGTTCATTGATGCTGCCGATCGCTGTGCTTCCGGCAGCGGGGATCCTCTTGCGGTTCGGCCAGCCGGACCTCCTGAACATCCCCTGGCTAGCGGACGCGGGAGGGGTGATCTTCAGCAACCTGCCCTTGCTTTTCGCCATCGGCGTCGCCATCGGCTTCACCGCCGATGTGGGGACGGCAGGCCTGGCGGGGGCCGTTTGCTACTGGGTGATGACCAAGATCCTCGCCGACATCAGCACCAGCGTCTATCGCCTTGAGAAGCCCTCCGACATGGGCGTGCTGGCCGGCATCCTGAGCGGCCTGCTGGCGGCTTATCTCTACGAGCGGTTCCACACCATCCAGCTTCCGGAGTGGCTGGCCTTCTTCGGCGGCAAGCGCTTCGTCCCCATCGTGACGGCCTTCGCCGCGGTGATCATGGGGCTCATCTTCGGGCTGATCTGGCACTGGCCGGAGCAATGGCTGGCCGCTGTAGGGAACTGGGCCATCCAGGCTGGGCCCCTGGGGGCGGCTGTCCATGCGTTCTTGAACCGCTTGCTGATCCCCTTCGGGCTTCACCACATCATCAATTCGATCGTCTGGTTCCAGTTCGGCGACCTCACCCGATTCTTCCAGACGCGGGGGGCCGAGGGCGGGCTGTTCATGACCGGGTTCTTCCCCATCATGCTCTTCGGCTTGCCGGGGGCGGCCCTGGCCATGTATATGACAGCGGATCCCAAGCGTCGTCCCATCGTGGGGGGCATCCTCTTCTCCGCCGCCTTGACCTCCTTCGTCACGGGGATCACCGAGCCCGTGGAGTTCGCTTTTATGTTCGTCGCCCCCCTCCTCTACGTGCTCCACGCCGTGCTCACAGGGATCTCCGCCTTCATCACCATCTCCCTGGGGATGCGTCACGGCTTCACCTTCTCGTCTGGGTTCATTGATTACGTCATCAACTTTGGGATCGCGAAGCAGCCGCTGCCGCTCCTGGTGGTGGGGGTGGTGTTTGGGGTGATCTACTATGTGCTCTTCAGCTGGCTGATCCGCACGCTGAACATCTCCACCCCAGGCCGGGAGCCAGAGGCATAGGGGCATGTCGGTTGTGGGCGGGGCGCCTTCGACGCCCAGCCCGAAGGGAGATCGGCTTCGGGGCGGGGAGGTTGCCGAAGGTGGCCTTCCCGCCCCCAAAGCCCCTGGGTTGTCCCCGCGATCCCTATCATGCGAGTGGAGGAAGCTGGGCATGCGGGATAAGGCGCTTCGCTACATCGAGGCGCTGGGCGGGCGCGAGAACATCCGGGAGATCGATGGGTGCATCACCCGTTTGCGTGCCACGTTGGTGGATCCCAACAAGGTCGATGAGGCCAAGCTACGGGCGGCTGGGATGGTCGGGCGGCCGGTCCGGATGGGGAACGGGATCCAAATTGTGGTGGGCACGCACGCCGAACTGATCGCTACGGAGATCAATAAGATCCTCCGGGAAGGGTAGATGGTGCCCATCCTATCCCCTTTCACCGGCCGCGTGGTGCCCCTGGATGAGGTCCCGGATCCGGTGTTCGCCGAGCGGATGCTGGGGGATGGGATCGCCGTCGAGCCCGTCGAGGGGATCGCCGTATCCCCCCTCCGCGGCCGTCTCGTGGTGATGCACTCCGCCCATCACGCGTTCGCTGTCGAGGCGGAGGGCGGATTGAAGGTGCTGGTGCACATCGGCTTGGACACCGTCCGCCTGCGAGGGGAGGGTTTTGAGGGGCTGGCCCGCGAGGGGGATCCGGTGGAGGCCGGTCAGCCCATCGTGCGGTTCGACCTGGAGCGGATCCGAGCGGCTGGTTACAGCATGCTCTCCCCGATCGTCGTGCCGGATCTCCCCCAAGGCTATCGCGTTCGACCGACATGGGCCCGGGAGGTGGTCGCGGGCCGGGATCCACTGCTTTACGTGATGGTGGAGGAAGATGCCCGTTAAACGACTGCTCGAGGCTTTCGCCAGCGATTTCCGCGCGATGGATGGAAGGACCCTGCTGGAGAGCATCCGGCTTGCCGAAGGGCGAACCCTGTGCGCCGAGGTGCTGGCCCCCTCTCCTCCGCTGGTGGATGGGATCAGCAACGCGGAGCTGGCCGCTGCGATGGGGGCGGACTTGATCCTGCTCAATGGCTACGATGTGCTTCAGCCGCAGGTGATGGGCTTCCCAGGTGCGGCCGATTTGGATCTGGGATGGGCGCGCCTTCCAACGGGGATCGGGGTGACCCTCGCTCAGGTGAGGGAGTGGACGGGGCGTCCGGTCGGTCTGAACCTGGAGCCGATCCCGGATCCGGAGAAAGCTGCCCGGGCGGCGGGGCGGCTGGCGACCCCGGAAAACGCCCGGCGGGCCCTGGAACAAGGAGCGGATTTCCTGGTGATCACCGGCAATCCGCGGACCGGCGTGACGGGGACGGGGATCGCCGAGGCCGTGTTCCGGATCCGGGAGGCGATCGGCGGGACGCCTCCGGTGCTGGCCGGGAAGATGCATCAGGCGGGAGCTGATGCGCCCGCGGTCTCAGAGCAGGATGTAGAGGCCTGGATCGCGGCGGGGGCGGATGGGGTGCTCATCCCCCTGCCGGGGACCGTGCCGGGGATGACCGAAACGGAGGCCGCCCGGCTGGCCGCTCGGGTCCACCAAGCGGGCGGCCTGGTGATGGGGACCATCGGGACCTCTCAGGAGGGGGCCTCCTCTTCCGTGATCGAGCAGCTGGCGCTGGCTGGGAAGCGGATCGGTGTGGATATCTTCCACATCGGCGATGCCGGATTCATGGGCATCGCATTTCCGGAGAACATCTATACGCTCTCCCTTGCCATCCGTGGCCGTCGCCATACTTGGCGGCGGATGGCTGCCTCGTTGTATCGCTAAGGGACATGTGAACATTACATGGCTCGGCTTTCCGCTGTGTCCTGGCGCCGGTGAAGGAGCGTAGTGAGAGTTCCGGCAGCGGAGCTTCACCAGCCTTCATCCTGACCGTCCTCGCCTGGTTGGAGCAACCATCGGGACAGGATGAGGCGTCCCTGTGGGAATACCTATCCGGGAACCTCTGCCGCTGTGGGAGCTACAGGAACATCTGGAAAGGCAGCCTGGGCGGCCGCCGGGAACCAGGAGCGACAACCGCCGGAGGCACTGAGGGATCCGACTTCCCCCCGCTGAGCGCCAACGGATCCCGTTCGATCTGCCCACCCCTTGACAACCTTTCTCATTTCTATTATCCTGGAATTGAATCGATTCAATTTGATCGGGGAAGGCAGCCTCGGGAGGGCGGGGGTGGCCACGATCCGGGATGTGGCGCGGCGGGCGGGGGTTTCCCCCGCCACGGTCTCCTACGTCCTGAACAACCCCGGGCTGGTGCGGCCGGAGACGCGGGAGCGGGTGTTGCAGGCCATCGCCGAGCTGGGCTACCACCCCCATGCCGGCGCCCGCCAGCTCAAACGTCGCCGGGCCGACACCGTCGGCCTCATCCTCCCCACCGGCGAGCGCCGCCTCAGCGATCCCTTCTTCCTCGAGCTGATCCACGCCCTCGGCGACGCCTGCGCCGCCCATCAGCTGGACCTCCTCATCGCCACCTGCCGGGATCCCGCTGCCGACCTGCGCCTGATCGACCGCCTCTACAAGGGGCGGCGGGTGGACGGCTTCATCCTCATCGATCTGCAGCGCCAGGACCCCCGCATCCCCCACCTCCAGGCCGCTGGCATCCCCTTTGTGGCCTTCGGACGCATCGAGGAGGATGGCGCCTTCCCATGGGTGGATGTGGATGGCGCCGCCGGGATGCGGGAGGCGGTCGCCTACTTGGTCCGAAAAGGGCACCGCCACATCGCCTACCTAAGCCCTCCGCTTGCCCTCACCTTCGCCCACCATCGGTTCCAGGGCTACTGCGCCGGCCTGGCCGAGGCCGGCCTTCCCTTCGACGAGACGCGGGTCCGGATCACCCGTCCCACTATGGAGGCCGGATACGAGGCGGCCCGGGCCCTGCTGGCCGAAAACGTCCCGTTCACCGCCCTCATCGCCGCCACCGATCTGATGGCCCTGGGGGCGATGCGGGCCCTCCACGAGGCCGGTCGCGCCCCTGGCCAGGAGATCGCGGTGATCGGCTTCGACGACATCCCCATGGCCGCCCAGGCCCACCCGCCCCTCACCACCCTGCGCCAGCCGATGGATCAGATCGGCGAGGCCCTGATCCGCACCTGGCTGGCCGCCGTCCGCGGCGAACCTGCGTCGCCCATCCTGATCCCGCCCATTCTGATCCGTCGGGAATCGGCCTGACGGCCCACCGCACCAGAGAGTCTTGCAATTTTCTGAAGGTTGAAACGATTCAAGCCGGAGTGATCGATGCAGTTGCCACGGGACTACTACCACGTCTTCCTGGGGAATGGCCACGATGCGGTGCTCATTGGTTACACCGGCGCGATGGTGCCGGACCGCCCGCCCAACGGCTGGCATCCGTATTTGGATCGCTGCCAGTGGTATAAGTCCGATCGCTACTATCCCGAGGACCGACTGGTCGATGTGGTCCCCCCGCGTCATCCGCCCTTCGGGACGGCGCTGCCCAAGTCCGGGAAGCCATGGGCAGAGCTGGCGCCCCTGGGCTACACGACCTACGAGGTCGAGGCGGACGGCCAGACCGGGCACGTCCAGGGGTTCCGCCAGACCTTCCATCCCGAAGCGGGGACGGTTTCCACCGTCGTGGATTGGGGGGTGGCGCGGGCAGAGGTCCTCACCTTCCTGTGCCCGGACCGTCCGCTCCTGGTGATCCGCTACCGCTTCAACCGGCCGGTCCGCCTGCGGGTCCGCGCCGCCCCCGGGGTCTGGCAGGAGGAGGGCCATGAGACCGATCCCTTCGATGCGCTGACGTTCTGTGAGGATCGTCCGGCGGCCTTCTACCGCCTGGGGCCCTACCAGGGCTTTATCGAGGTCGCCTTGACCGGGGCCCAGCGGTGGGGCCGGGAGGGGAAGGTCTGGTGGCTGGAAGGGGAGGGAACTGCCTTTACGCACTACTTTGCCATCGCCGACGACTATGCGGGCCCGCTGGATCCGGAGGTCATCCCCCGGGCGATGGCGGAAGGGCCGGAGGCCTTGCACGCCCGGACGCGGGCGTTCTGGGAGGCCTACTTCGCGGCCTCCCGGTTCCAGATCCCGGATCCGGTCTTCGATCGCGTCTATCGGACCAGCCGCTATCTGTTCAAGGCCATCCAGAACCCCGTTTCGGGGGGGCTTCCGGTGGGCAACCTGCGGCTGACCTGGTCGTCCCATCTGTTCTGGGACGCCTACTTCATCCACCGGGCCCTCCTGGAGGCCAACCATGTGGCCGAGGGCGAGGTGGCCATCGGCTTCTTCCTGCGCACCCGGGAGGCGGCGGAGCGCCACGCCCGGGAGGATTTCAACGCCCCCGGCTTGAAGTGGGATTGGGAGCTGACCCACCGCGGCGAGCCGGCCTACGGGATCTGGGTGCATCAAAAGGAGCAGGTCCACAACAACGCGGCGTATGCCCTGATGCTGTTCCAGCAATACGCCTTCACCCGTGACCGCCATGTTCTGGAGCGGGTGTTCCCGCTCCTGGAGGGCCTGGCCCGATTCTTCCTGCACGCGGTGGTCGAGGAGACGCCCCGCGGCGTTGAAGTCCGCCCGATGGTCGGGGTGGACGAGCGGCCGGTGCGGGTGCGCAATGAGGGCATCACGCTGGCAGGGACCATCCGGCTTCTGGAGTGCTACCTCCAGGCCGCCCGCCGGCTCGGCCGCGGGAACGGTTGGGTCGAACGGAGCGCCTCCATGCTCGACGGCCTGCGCCGCACCATGGATCGCCTCTACAACGGCCGCTACTTCCAGGCGTCCGAGGAGGAGGACCGCCTCAACGTCAGCAGCCTGGCCCCCATCTACCCGATGGAGGTGATCCTCCCCGACGACCCGCGGGCGGTCCGAACTGCGCGGGCCTACCGGGAGCGATATGCGGGCCGTATGGTGGGCCATGGAAACAACGAATGGGGCTTCCCGTGGGCTGCCGCCATGCTGGCCACCGTCCAGGCGTGGCAGGACGATGGGGAAGGGGCCTGGCGGACGTTGCAGGAGATCCAGCCCGCCTTCTCCGCCCACGGCGGGATCGCGGAGACGGTGGACGCGGAGGGGCGCTGGAACATGCAGTATTTCGGGACCGCCCACGGCGCCCTCTGCACCGCCTTGCATCAGCTGGTGGTTCAGACCCGGAAGGATCTTCCGATCTACGTCACTCCCGTCGGCCTGGGAGGCTGGCGCCTGGGAGCGCTGGCGGTCCCACGGGCTGCTCCTCTCGGGGGAATGGGATCGCCGGCGGGGGCACCTGGAGGTGGTCCTCCAGAACCCCACGGAGGAGCCCATCACGATCCCGTTGCAGATCGGTCGGATGGAAGGGGAGCTCACCGTCGCGCCTGGGGAGGTGCGACGGTTCCAAATTTCCCTCTAAAGGAAAGGGAGGTTGCCATGAAAAGGTTCCTGCTCCTGCTCGCGGTCTTTGCGCTGGCCGTGACGGCCTGTGCGCCGGGGGCCACCCCCACCCCGGCCGTCACCCGGGAGGTGGTGGAGGTCACCAAGGTGGTTGAGAGGCCCAAGGCCACCGTGCGGCTCTCCGGATGGGCGGCCAACCCCCAGGAAACAGCCCTACTGGAGTCTCTGCTGTATCGGTGCTCGCTGAAGAACCCGGACGTCGTCGTGAAGTATGAGCCGATCACCGGGGACTACTGGGCCAAGATCAAGACCCTGGTCGCCTCCGGCGAGGAGCCGGATATCTACTACATGGACATCTTCCAGTTCCCCTTCTTCGTCTCCAAGGGCGTCCTGGTCCCCCTGGACGACTACATGGCCAAGTCCGGGGTGAAGAAGGAGGAGTTCATCAAGACGTTGATCGACGCCTTCACCGGGCCGGACGGCAAGGTCTATGGCATCCCGAAGGACTTCAACACCCTGGCCCTGTTCTACAACAAGGACCTCTTCGCCAAGGCCGGGATTCCGGAGCCCAACGAGAACTGGACATGGGACGACCTGAAGAACGCGGCCCTCAAGCTTTCGAACCCGGCCGAGGGCATCTACGGCCTGGGCGTCCCACCGGATCCGGGCCGCTTCCCGATCTTCGTCTTCCAGAACGGGGGCCGCATCATGACGGAGGACTTCCGCGACACCCTGCTGGACAGCCCGGAGGTGATCGAGGCGGCTCGGTTCTACACCTCCTTCCGGGCGGAGAAGATCGGGGCCATCCCGGCCGACGTGGGGGTGGACTGGCAGGGCACAGGCTTCGGCCAGGGGAAGCTGGCGATGGTCTTTGAAGGCGGCTGGCTAATCCCCTACCTCCGGGAGCAGTTCCCCACCTTGAAGTGGGGGGCCACCTTCCCCCCGAAGGGGCCCAAGGGGCGGGGGAACCTCATCTTCACCGTGGCCTACGTGATCTCCAAGAACAGCAAGAACCCCGAGGCCGCCTGGCAGACCATCAACTGCCTGACCAGCGAGGAGAGCCAGACCGTGGTGCTCTCCACGGGGTTCGCTCTGCCCTCCCGCGTCAAGCTCACCGAGCATGAATACTTCAAGACCCATCCCGAGTCCCTGGTCATCTTCAAGGGCGCGGAGTTCGGCACCCCCTTCATGTGGGGCCTGCGGGGCGACGTGGTGAACGAGCAGATGGGCAAGGCCCTGGAGCGGATCTACCTGGAGGGCCAGGACGTGGCGGCCAGCTTCCGGCAGGCCGCGGAGGAGGTCCGCAAGGCCCTGAGGGAGCAGCAGTGATCGGATCTCGGGAGGGGGACGGGCGATGGGGACGCCCGCCCCCCTCCCGCTCTCCGCCCCACACCGGCGGGATAAATGTCGGGAGGTCGGGGCGGGCCACGTGAAACGGCCCAAGGGCAAAGGGGGTGGTGATGATCCGGGTCCGGCGCCGTCAGCTGGGGGAGTGGGTCGCCGCCTATATCCTGCTCTCGCCGTATCTCTTCGTCTTCCTGGTCTTCAACGTCTTCTCCATCGCCTACGCCCTCTACCTTTCATTTACTTATTTTGACCTGTTCAGCCCCCCGCGGTGGATTGGGCTGGGGAACTACCTGTATCTGCTCCGGGACACCCTCTTCCTCACCAAGGCAGTCCCCAACACCCTAAAATACGTGGCTGTGGTGGTTCCGGTGCAGACGGTGATCAGCTTGCTCCTGGCCTTCGCCCTCGACCAGGAGATCAAATTCCGCCGCTTCTTCCGCACCCTGTTCTACGTCCCCTCGGTGACCTCCTCGGTGGTGATCAGTTTGATCTTCCTCTGGCTGTTCAAGAAGACAGGGGTGATCAACCAGCTGCTAGGCCTCTCCATCGACTGGCTGACCAACCCTGCCTTCGCCCTGCCGACCATCATGATCGTCAACATCTGGGCCACCACGGGGACCATGATGGTGATCTTCCTGGCCGGCCTCCAGGACATCCCGGTCACCTACTATGAGGCGGCGATGATCGACGGCGCCAACCGCTGGCAGATGCTCCGCCACATCACCATCCCGCTGCTGCGGCCGGTGATCTTCTTCGTGGTGACGATGGGGGTCATCGGCTGCTTCCAGGTGTTCGACCAGATCTACGTGATGACGGCCGGGGGGCCGCTGGACTCCACCACCACCATCGCCTACCTCATCTACAAGTGGGCCTTCCAGAGCACCACGCCCTTCATGGGGCGGGCCTCGGCGGTGGCCTTCGTGCTGGCCGGGATGATCCTGGCCGTGACGGTGATCCAGCGCCGCCTCATCGAGCGCCCGACGGAGGTATAAGATGGCTGTGGAAGCGATCACGCCCGCCAAACCGGCCGTCCGCTACCGGGACGAGTTCGCATGGTGGGATCGGATCAAGAAGCCCCTCTTCTACGGGGTGCTGCTCGGGTGGTCGGCCATCGCCGTCACGCCCTTCGTTCTGACCGTCGTCTTCTCCCTCAAGCCCCTCACCCATCTCTACGAGCCGCCCTTCTTCCTGCCCATCCCCTTCACCCTGGAGAACTACCTCAAGGTGGTCACCGAGTTCCGCCACCTCTTCCCCCGCTGGATGCTCAACAGCGCCTTCGTCGCCGGGCTGCTGGCCGTGGTCCGCACCCTGTTCTGCGCCATGGGGGGCTACGCCTTCGCCCGCCTCCGCTTCCCCGGACGCGATACCCTCTTCTGGGCGATGCTGGTCACTATGATGATCCCCGGCCAGGTCACCCTCATCCCCAACTTCCTGATCATCCGCCAGATGCGGTTGCTCGACAGCCTGGCAGCGCTGATCGTGCCGGGGATCGCCGGGGCCTTCGGGGTCTTCATGATGACCCAGTTCTACAAGAACCTCCCCCGGGAGCTGGAGGAGGCGGCGATGATCGACGGGGCGGGGTGGTTCACCATCTTCTTCCGGATCGTCCTGCCCATCAGCCGGCCGGCCCTGCTCACCCTCGCCCTCTTCACCTTCCAAGGGGAGTGGAACGCCTTCATGTGGCCCCTGATCGTGCTCAACTCCCCCGAGCGCTTCACCCTCCCCCTCGGCCTGAGCTGGTTCAAGGGGGAATACTACACGGTCTACTCGGTGGTCCTCGCCGGCTCGATGTTCAACAGCGTCCCCATCCTGCTGCTCTTCTTCCTGTTCCAGGGCTACTTCACCCGCGGCATCGCCCTCACCGGCCTGCGGGAAGGGTAGGGGGAAGGCGGCGCAGGACCCCCCAGCCGTACAGCCCGATGGCCAGCAGCCGCCCCAGCCCGGAAAGGGCGAAGAGGGGGTAGAACCCCCACTGGGGGGCGATCCACCCCCCGGCGGCAGCGCCGGCCGCCGCGGCCACCCCCACGACGAGGTGGTAGAGGGCCGCGTAGCGCGGGCGGGTCTCCTCCGAGGAGAGCAGGAGCAAGGTGTTGAGGCTGCACAGCTCAAAGCCAGCCCATAGGAACCCGCCCAGCGCGTTGATGGGGATCACGTGCCATGGGCGGCGGACCAGCAGCCAGGCCCACGGGAGCAATGGGATGAGCAGGCCCGCCCACCACATCCCCCGCGGGGCGCCGATGC